>WJKC01000029.1 GCA_014729335.1 archaeon
CGCCCATGTCATGCCTGGTGAACGTTAAAGGCGAGCCCACTCGCCGGCTGTTCTTAACCTGCGAGTAATCAAACTCCCGCCATTCCTGGCCAAAGTCAATCTGGTTGTCTTCAATAACTAATCCGCAGTTCTTGCATGTTAACTCGCCTGTCTTGCGATTAAGACTAACATTAGTTGAATCACACTCAGGACAAGTCTTCTGCGCTTTTTTTAATGCGAACTTCTTAGCCATACGTCACCTAAAAGTTTAAAAAAAATAACCCTAAAATCTTTATAAACTTTTCGGTTACTTCCTGATGGTTATTTCTTCTTATTCTTTTTATCTTTATGCTTCTTCTTTTTCTTCTTAACAACCGTTCGCTTAATCTTAGTACCGCCCTTTTCCTCTTTATAATCAGTGAAAACACCGTTAACAATTCCCTCCTGGCCTGGGCGGTTAGTGACCTTAACATAACCCTTATCAGTCAGTAGAATAGCTCCCCTAGTAATAACGTCCATGCGCACGTAGTGACGGTTAGCAGGGTTAAGCATGACATCCTCAATAACTGCTTTAACGTTTTTCTTCTTCTTAGAGTCATACACATTAACAGTCTTTGCTGCCAACGCCCTTAACTTTGAAGTATTGCCAAGAGCTTTAACCCTGGTTACTTTAGTCTCACCTACTTTTGTAAGGGCTGGGGCCCTGCCAACATGCATTTTCTTCTTAGGCTTAGAGTGATGATACCTGCCGCCGCTGGCCTTGCGCTTACTGCCCTGCAACCAGATACTCATAACTCAACAGAAACGCTCAATGTTTTATAAGCTTTACCTTCAAAAAACATTATTCCTAAACCATCTTTGAAGGAAAAGTATTAAAAGAAGGCTTAGTTCAATTCTTTAAAATGGCAGAGATACAAAGACCACTTGACGCGTTAAACGCTTCGAAAGAGAAAAGAGTTCTACTAGAACTAAAGAACGGGACAAAGTTTGGTGGCGTGCTTAAAGCCTTTGACATCCACATTAACATCGTGCTCGCAGAAGCAGAGCAACTAGTTAACGGGGAAGTTAAAAGGAAGCTGGGAACAGTGTTCATAAGGGGCGACACCATAACGTTAATAACGTCAGGTGAGAAATAAAAGAAAATAGGAATTAATTTTTAGTTTTTTCCAACCAAGAAAAAGTAATGGATTATAACTAACTATGACAAAAGGCGGTCCAAGTCAAGGAAAAAAATCAAGAGGAAAGACTCATATAGTGTGCCGAAGGTGCGGCAAGCACTCGTACCACGCTAGCCACGGGGTCTGCGCCAGCTGCGGCTACGGCAAAAAGAAAAAATATAGAAAACCAGGCTGGAACAAGAAGAACCACTAAGTTTATAAATACTAACCAGGAATTAGATAAATAATGAGCATTAACAATGTATTCCAGGATATTAATCATTACTTGAATGACCTAGACATCGTAGGAGCAATCACCGACTACTCTTACTACAAGGACGAAGGCTTCAACGGCTTGACAGATTATGAAAAACTAAGCAATTACATAAAAGAACACCTTGACGGAAAAAAAATCAATGGCTGGGATTTTGAACTAATTGAACTTAATAAAGTAGTGTTTGGCAAGACTTTAGAAAACAGTTTATTCAATAAGTACCGAGAGGGCTTCAAGGAATTAGGCTTCAGCATAGGCTTGGTAGTAATCCCTAACAAGGAGTCTATGACTACCTGGAAAAATAATGAAGAAGTGGAATTAACAATAACCACGTTAATTAATAATGACCGCTCAGAATCATTACTAGCATTCCCGCAAGGAATAAAAGACGCTCAGAAATACTTCCTTAACTACTGAGAAACTTTTATAAGAAGGATTAATATTTTCCTAAATACTGGACCCATCTGATTAGAATAATCAGAAGGGGCCAGCTGAGCTGGGCCCGTAACTCAGTCTGGTAGAGTGGCTGGCTCTTACGCTCGCTTCGCTCGCTTTCGCTAACGCGAACACTTAGAGCAGGGAATTCGTTGTCAACAAACGACGCGTGAAGACTTAAAGAAGCGCGTGGAGGTACCAGTTTGTCGCGGGTTCAAATCCCGTCGGGCTCACAACTCAGGAAGGGGCTTTCGCCCCTCCCTAGAGCTACCAACCCCTTCTTTCATTTATCACTGACAAGAATATTTAATTAAGCTCCTAACAGAGAATCACTGCGAACGAGACAAGCACGGAGTCATTCACGAAAGTGAATCTACTCCAGGCTTAAGTGAAAAGACAGGGGGACTTCGTACCCCTTAAATTTTCATCCATCACTGACAAGGTATAGCTGATTGACCTAGTATTTTAGGCTTAAAATTTTGTGAGTAAGAAACCTCTTGAATTATTTTCAATATTGAAAATAATTAGGCTTTATTAGGAATTGAAAAATAAAACAATTTCAAGTGCTCCTCTGACCAACTGATCTGGACTCGGCGGTTCTCTAAGAGACAAAGCTTTTAGGTACCGCCTGTTGACGCTGACCAACTGATCTGGACTCGGCGGGATTCGCACCCGCGGCCTCCCCCCAGCCAAGGGGGCATTCTACTACTGAACTACGAGCCCAATATTGTTGACTGCTTTGACTCTTCGTCGCTCGCAGGAGCTTGCGACGTACGAGCCCTTGTTTCATTTAGTCTCTCTCCGCATTCATGTGCTTAGGTGAGTCCTAATTAGAAAGAAAAAAATAGTATTAGTATTAATATACCTTATGGCGGTTTTTAGAGTTAAGGCACGTCAACTTCGTGTACTTGTTTTGGTGTTTTATCAATGTTTGAGAAAAGGGTGATTAGCTCTTTTATTGAATTAATAGTTAGGTCTCCCTTGTCATTGTTGATTGTTACGACGTTCATGCCCGCCTTCCTGGCTCCGGGCACTTCGTACTCGTCATTAGTGACGTAGACGCATCGCTCAGGCTCTTCTTTTAATGACCCAATCATCTTGTTATAGAGTTTAACATTTGGTTTCAACACCCCTACCTCGCTGCCAAAGACCATGTTATTAAAGGATTTAAGGTTGATACCTAACCTCTTAGCATCTTTTAAGAACCAGTTTTTAGGCATGTTGCTGATAAGCCCTAGTTTGTACTCTTTGATTAAGGAGTTAATAACTGCTTTCACTCCTGGTTCCAGGGTTATTAATTCATCACGTTTGATATCGTGTTGTTTAATGATTTTTTTCATGCTCTTAGCCGGTGCTTTCTTGAAAGCCTGCTTGTAGAATTCATCCTTGGATAATTCTCCTTTCTGCAGCTTCCTGAAAGCCGTCTTGTAATCTTTAATAGCCTTGTTATAGGGTATGTGGTACTTAATCACTTCTTTGAAAGCATTTTTTAATTCCTTTGTTGGAACGTTGAATAAGACGCTTGAGTCAAGGATTACTGCTTTAATCTTCATTAATAGTACTTAATTAACGCGTGATTTATAACTTTTAGTAAATTATTTAAAGAAGTTAATAACAAAATTATCTTATGAACTGGTTTGATAAGTTCCTGAAAGGGCTGAGTGAGTTATTAAGCAATACTGATGCGTATCTAAAGTCTTGGAAAAAAGCTTTTGACTTTTCAGCAAGCAATAACTTATTATCAGATAACACCTTGTTAGGCAGTCTTAAACAAGCACTTAGTTTGGAGAAGCACTTAAGAGTGACTATTAACTGGGAGGCTGAGCCTCCTTATGTCTGCGCTGAACTTGATGAAGAGCAGGATTACACTTACTTAGTGGTCTATAATGGAAGTGTTTATGATGATGAAGACAATCTTAGTGTAACGCCAGGCGGCAAGATAGTTGGCGAGGGGTTGCTGGTTTGTTATAATAACTCTAAGCTTCTTAACTCAGTGATTAAGATATTGCTTGACTCATCAAGAGGTGATTACTTATTCCTGCAGGAGTACCAGGGCGCTGTGCCTTTGAAGGGTCATTATGAAATCATTCGAGGTAAGCAGCCATTAAAGGAAGAGCAATTGTTGCGTCACAAAGAGCACTGACGAACTTAGCTTCGGGGTTAACCTTG
Organism: archaeon; assembly: GCA_014729335.1. Taxonomy (GTDB): domain Archaea; phylum Nanobdellota; class Nanobdellia; order WJKC01; family WJKC01; genus WJKC01. The sequence goes on from WJKC01000029.1 coordinate 4,015, forward strand.
CCCCAGCTGATGCCTTCTCTTAGTTCAGCCCCGCTCAAGCCGCCCGGGCTGGGAGTATCGGTTGTTATCTGGACAGCGTATGAGGCATTGTTAGGCGTGAACTGTAATGCCTGCATTATGTGATTCTTTGGCACCCCGCCGCCGATTAATACGAATCCTGCTGGTTCAGCGTCCCAGGCAAGGTTGATTAGTTCTCTTAGGTCTTTGAAGTAATCTAATACTATTCTCTGGTGGTTAAGAGCTATTTGAACTGCTAAGCCGCAGTCAACAAATCCAGGGCAGAACACTGGCACTTTTTTCTTAGCTGCTGTGGTTAGTATTGACTCAGGGTCATTTAGTTCCCTGCCAATCATCCATAATAACTCCTTGACACTAGTCCTGTCATTAATCTCTAGCCTTTGTACAAAGTCCTCCATGTCACCGTAGACCTCGTTCTTCATGAAGACGTCGTATATCCGGTCTATCTTTTTCTTTTTTAATTCCTTATCACTTACTTGACTCTTGCCCTGCAGGTGGTGGTGCCCTAACGCTTCTGCAACGTCATGAGTCATGTTAGCGCCGGTCGTGACTAAAACGTCAATATAACCTTTGCTTATCCAGTCCCTGATTATGCCCCTCATCCCTGCCGGGACCATTGCTCCTGCTAAGCCGAAGAACTTGGTGCATCCGGGTTTCTTTATCATTTCTTCATAAACAAGGCAGGCCCTGGCTAGTTTCTTGCCATTAAAGCCAGTGTCCTTCATTGACTTGATTAATTCACTAACTTTCTTGCTCTTGATTTTTAATTGTTTAACCGGTTTCATTAGTTAGAACCCAATAATTAGTGATTATTTAATTCTTTCTTTATCCGGCGAGCTAGGTCTTCATGGTTTTGCCCGCCGTTTAGTAATAGTGTTATATAAGGGTCTCTTAACTTAATATTGTTGAACTTAAGGTTTAATTCAGTTAAGTGCTCCTTTTTAAGCATCTTATTAGTGATTACTTTGTAAACACCGTATTCTTGAATCCTGTCCCAGAGCATTAGTATTGGCTCGTAGTCATCTAGCTTGTTGATTTCATTAAGTATTTTATATGATTTCTTCCTTGTTAACAATTTTTTAACTAGCAGTTCCTTGGCGTATTTTACTGAGAACATTTTATTAAAAGATAATTGAATGGTTTTTAAGTATTAAGGTAGTCTAATTAACTAATGGCTTGGCTTAGACCCGAACGGTTAAAGGTTGGCTGGGTTAGTTTAAAAAACGGCAAGTACTTGGTTGAGCCTTTGTATAAGAAGAGCAGTGATAAGGGGCGGATAGTTATGACTGACAAGGTGACCAAGTTAGTTTTTGATGATAAGGTAAGGCTGGAGGGCAACGTCTTTGTCATACTTGGAGAAAAGGGCACTAGTTTTGAACTAAAGGATAAGAATTGGTACTGGAACCTTAAGGGGCCGATTAAGAATGAGCGTAAAGGCTACATGTTTTGGAACTTGCTGCGCGCCTTTCAGAGGAAGAATATTGAAGAAGTGAAAACTAATGACTTAAGGCTTGATTTTAAGGATAAGTACGAGGTTGAAGAATTGAAGTACTTTGTTATTAATAAGAAGAGCAATCGCGGCATTCTTGAGTGGGCTTAGGTAATTATTTAAGTTAATTATTAATTTACTTAGTCTATGTTCGTGGTACCTGGTCACCTTGGGGTTGGGTTGATTGTATCCGCTCTGGCTGGTTTTAACTCTTTTGATGCTTTGATGCTGGTTATTGGCAGCATAATCCCTGACTTTGACACTATTCCTTACTTGTTCGGGGTTGATTACCGCAAGACTCATCGCACTATTACTCACTCAATATTCATGCCGTTGGTAACCGCTTTGATTTCCATCCCCTTAACTATTGGCTTGGTTATTCATTTATTATTTGACGTGATGTTCTATCCCGGCACCAAGCTATTCTACCCTTTTAGTCAGAAAGAATTCTATGTTATTAAGGGTAGGTTAAAGAAGTACTATGACCCGTTGTTAATGATTAGTGACTGGTTTAAGAAGAAGCGGATAATGGCTTTTGAATTATTGCTGCTTTTTATTGGTATATTCTTGTCATTAAGGACTATCTAGATTAAGTTCTCTTTAATTAGTAGCGAGGGTATTAGTTTTATGCTTTTCACATTATAAGTTGTTGATAGCTTAACCCCTATTGACATTGTATCCATGCCTATGAGCATCGCGCCGATGAAGTCGCTTAATTTGTGGCTTACCAGTATTGCCTCTTTAGTCTTGCACTTGATTTTCTTAACCGCTTTTAATGGGAATTCAGGGCTTAGCTTGGTTGCCTTGAAGTCACTGGAGGTGAAGACGTGGTCAAACTCATTGACCCCGTTATTAATTAACCATTCCCCCCGCTCTTTTCCTGAGAAGTTGCTGTTGCTCATTATGCCGAGCTTTAAGCCTTTTTCTTTAAGTTCTTTAATCACTGGGCGCGCTTCTTTTATCACTGAAGTGCTGCCAGCTTTTAGTTTGAAGTACTCTTTTTCAAGCTTGACCGCGTCACCATTCAGCCCTGTTATCTGCAATAATTTTTTAAACACCTCAACCCTGGAGTACCTGCCCCGCTTACAACCCTCATTTAGTAAGTCAAAGGCTTCCTTGGTATTCTTGAAGCCTGATTTTTCTCCCATCTCTTTGAAGAAATCGTTGCAGTAACTTTTATCACGTTCGTATATTACTCCATTGCCGTCAAAGAAGATTGTCTTAAACATTAATACTGGATAGGTTTTTTATTGGTTATAAGATTTGCGTTATCTTGAAAGTGGTTCCTTGTCCTTTAGCGCTTTCAACACTTATGCTGTAACCCTTGTTCTTTAAACAATCTTTGATTAATGACAAGCCCCAGCCGTGACCCTCTTTTTTGGTTGTGAAACCATTTTTGAAACAATTAGCTGCTTCCTCTTCAGTCATGCCGTCGCCGTTATCTTTTAACCATACGCTTGTTCTGCCATCAACTTCCTGGAGGATTATTTCTAATTTATCAGCATTAGCTTCAGCCGAGTTATTAATGAATATCTTAGCCTGCTCTGTTAATGATTCAAGATTAATATTAAAAACTACGTCGCGGTTAATTAGTTTTTTATATTCCACGTTTATTGGGGGTTTTATATTATCCTGTAAGTAACTTATTATCGTGTTAAATGAGTATTCTTGCTTGTTATTATTATAGAGTCTTTCATACGCTTTTCTCATTGACTTGCCAAGCCTTGTTGAGTAACCTATAATTTTTTCTATAGTGTTTTTTGTTTCCGTTGGTAAACTCTGTTTTATTATTAATAACCTGAGCTCGTTTTGTATCTTGGAAACCTCGTTTAACTCGTTGTGAAAAAAGGTTTTCAGGTAGTCTTTTAAGTCTTTATTCATAGATTTATTTGACTTGTTATCTTTTTTTATAAATCTTTTGGAAAGCAAAATTGTTTTAAACAAGTTATTATTTCAACTATTAAACCCATGAGTTATGATTCATTAAAGAAGAAGCTAGCTGCCCATGCTGAACGCAAGGGTTTTAAACTTAACCCTAATGAGAAAATGTTAAAGGTTTTGATTGATAAGTTAATTAATAATAATGAGGTTAAAGGCGACCTTTATTGTCCCTGCCGTGTTGAACTATCAGATGATTTTATTTGTCCTTGTAAGGAGCATGTAAGAGATGTTCGTGAAAAAGGTCATTGTCACTGCTTCTTGTTTGTTAAGTGACTGGCAAAAACCCTTGCTCTTCTTAAGTCTTCATTATCTGGGTGCCCTTTATGTATCCCGCCTATCCTTTTAAGCCAGCCGTAGGTGTCGTAGCCCTTGCACGTGAAGTCGCCGATTAACTGGAACCCTTTGTTCTTTAATTTTTTCCTGAGTGAGTAGTGGTTTATTATTCTTAGCTGAGGCAGCCCCGCGGTTGAGAAGGTGAATGTTTTCTTATTGCTGACGGGCAGTTTATCAATTAGTTCTAGTAGTTGCGGGTGGTGCCTGCCAAAGTAGATGCCTGACCCTAGCCCGATTAGGTCATATTTTTTTATTGTCTTGAACTTGTTAACCGTTACCAGCTTTGCTTTTAATTCTTTGCTAATAGCTTCAGCCACTTTCTTAGTGTTCTGGTGGTGGACTGACATGTAGATAACCAATGCCTTCATGATTGATTGATTAGTCATTACTTGTTAAAAAGATTTTATCTAAAAC
>WJKC01000030.1 GCA_014729335.1 archaeon
CTGTTGTTCTTGCTTGTGCTGTTGCACTGAAGTCGAAGATTCCTAATCCTCCCAGGCTTGCTACTACTATTAAAGCTATTAGTATTATCACGCCTAGGATGATAATGTATTCTACTGCTCCTTGTCCTTTCCTTGTCATTAAGAATTAGTTAGTTCTTTAAGATATTTAAAACTATTGGATGTTAATCGTGCCTACAATATTAGGAATAAAATTACCGCCAATAACAAATAGTGCTAGTGATAGGATTAGGAACGGGATGAAGTACTTTAATCCTTGAATCATTGAGTTGTCAATCACTGAGCCGACTAGTAGTGAAGCAAAAAAGGAAGTAGCAGTTAGTATTACATAGGATAGTATTGTGAGGAACTCAACTGATATCTCTGAGGTGCTCACGCTTTGAACTAGTTCTGAAGGGTCAATTAAGGTCTGGAGTCCTTGAACTGTTTGTACAAAGTAAGTGCTGACGTTTAACAGGAATGGCAGCCCGCCTGCGATTACAAGAGTTATGAACAGCATGTAAGACCTCACAGAGGTCACTAGTTCTTCTCTTAATACTGATATCCTGACCACTTCCTCTGAAGCCCCCTCCATAAGGCTTGATATTTTCCCGCCAGTTCTCATACCGATTGTCAGTAACTTAACCATCCTGTTAAGTAGCACTGAGTTAATGTTTTCGGTTAGTATGTTTAGGATGCGTTCGTATGACTCTGAACCAAGGCTTAGTGCGATGGCGTCCTCCACCTCCTCGCTTAGTACGCCGAAGTCCTCCTTAGCAGCGCTCCTCATTGATGATATTGGAGTCATGCCTGACCTCACATTTGCAGCCATTAGGTTAAGGAAGTCAGGCAGTACTTTCTCAACTTTACGGGCTCGCCGCTCTGACTTGAAGTAAGGATAGATTATGAATATGCCCTGGGTTGCGAAGAAAACGCTTAAGCTTAGTAGTAAGGGGATTAGTCCTAAACCGCCTCTTAATAAGTAGTAACTAAGAATTAATAACATGAATAAAGAGCTTAAAATAAAACTGGTCCCAAGGTATGACTCAGCTGTTTTCTTAATACCTGCATAGGATAATAACTTCTTTATTCTTTTCTTAAGTGTTCTTGGATAAATTCTTGACGCGTTTATTATAAACCTCTTGCCTATTCTCATATTTTTATCAATGGCCTCCTTGAATTAATGAATCCAATAATCACCGGCTGTATTAGTAATAATGCTCCAACTATTATTGACAATAAGTTCTGGGTAATCACTAATCCCCCGAATGATGATAGTATTATCATAACTGTTATGCCGATGGTTGGCGCCACAACTGCTAGTGTCAGGTAAACCAGTGTTAAGACGTTTAACTCCTTAGTGTAGTTGCTAATGAGTGAGTGGTAATGGGTTTCTAATTCATTGATTAATGATTCAAGCAGGTTCTCCAAGCTGCTGCCTGCTTTTAAGCTGTTTATTAACTGCCATGAGACTCTTTTCATAAACGAGCTCTTGGTTCTTAGTGCTATTTTTTTTAAAGCTTCAATCATGCTCTTGCCGCTCTCAACGTTATCAATCACTTCCTGGAGTTCGTCACCCACTTTGTCATAACCTGATTCAATAACATTAACTATTGCCTGATATAAGTCAACCTTTGCTTTAACCTGTACTTGCATGTCGTTGAGGGCGAAGAATAACTCGCTGTCGATTATCTCTCCAATCTTGCCGGCGATAATCTTTGGATAGACGTAAAAAACCGCGAAGAATAAAGTGCTTAATCCTAATCCTATGCCAAAACCCCTTATGAAAATAAAGTAGTTTAGTGCTTGTTCCTGGGAGTAGAATAAAAGAGTGAATAATGAGCCGAATAATAATAGGTAGACTAATGAATTAACAAAAGCGGCTCTTAGGTAGTCTAAGCCCTTGATTTTAAAACGAGCTTGTCTTAATGATTTATTCAGGAAGTCAGTGTTTAATGGTTTTAGCAGTTTATTAAGCCTCTTGGAAGCCTTTACTGCTTTGTCAACACTTACCAGCATTAATGGAATCCTTATTCTCAAAGCAACGCACCTGGTGACTTGTTTTTCTTAGCAAGTTTAACAACTTTTTGAGGGTCCTGGTAGTACTCGTCAATTATTTTTCCAAAGTCATCCATTTCTAGTATTTTATGCTTAGTCATCCAGTCTAGGATTATTTTTTTCTCTTCTAACTCCTTCATAATAGCATCTTCACTTAGGCCTGTATGCAATGCTATGCTGTTAATCACTCGCTGGCTCTCCTGCAGCTTCTCCCACTTGTCAGTCTTTGGCGACCAGCGGTAAAGCAATCGGATTTTGATGTCGCGCTCCCCAACCTCTCCTGGGATTGGCAGTATCTCAGCTACTTGGAATAACTTCCTGAAGCCTTTACGCCTATCCCTGAACATTATAGCTATTAAGTGTAGCCCTTCCAGTTCTGCTTTGGGAATGGATATTGGGTCCTCAACCAGCCTGATGTAAGCCTGTTCTGCTGTGTCAGCGTGCAGGGTTGTATAGACTGAGTGCCCTGTATGGATTGCTTCAAATAATACCTCTGCCTGACGCTTCTTCCTTACCTCGCCGACGATTATCCGGTCAGGCCTCATCCTTAAACTAGTGACCATTAAGTTAAGCATGCTGACGTTGCCTGCGCCCTCTGCTCTTGCTTCACGTGTTGTTAATGGAACCCAATTCCAATGAGCTGACTTAGGGAGGTTGATTTCCCTCACATCCTCTATGCTTATCACCCGGTGGTTTGGGTGGATGAAGGCTGTTAGTGCGTTAAGGCACGAGGTCTTGCCGCTCGCGGTCCCGCCAGCTATCATCACTGATAACTCATACTGGATTGACAGCCATAAGAGAGCGGCTACTTCAGAATTAACCGTGCCATTATTGATGTACTTGGTGATTGTCCATGGACTCTTGGCGAATTTGCGGATAGTGATTGTGTTGCCGCTGGAGCTTATTGGGAAAAGAGTTGCCTGCACTCGGTCGCCGCTGACAAGATGAGCGTCTAGCAAGGGATTCATTGTTGATATTGTCTTGCCTACTTTTCGACCTATGCTGCTGGCAATGTTTAGTATTTCCTCTTCATCAGTGGCTTTAATGTTAGTCATGCACCAGCCGATTGTCCGGTGATAAATAGCCATAGGATAGTTTGAGCCATTAATGCTTATTTCCTCAACGTTCTCATCACTCATTAGTATCTCAATATCTTTTAGACCGTACATCTTATTGACTATTAATCCTGCTAGTATTCGTTTTTTCTTTTCACTAATCATTGGGAATTTTTTCCCAATCTTTTTCAAAGCTTCTTGTTTAAACTTGTCTTTTAGC
>WJKC01000031.1 GCA_014729335.1 archaeon
CTATAGCGCAGTCAAGCAGGGCGTCTGAGACCCAGCCAAAAATAACCCACTCCCATCCCAGATACCAGAAAATAGTCCAAATAGACGCCCAGCCCAGTTCCTCAAGAATGCCGCTCCAAGGCAGCCACTTGTTATGCCACATCCGGCGGGTTTCATAGCTGACACAGAAACCAAAAGACCCTGAACGCTTATAGGATTTTAAGTAGACTAGCTGCCGCATAATATTAGGCAGGAGGGCTGCAATGAAAAGTAAGGCGTAGTTAAGCATTAATTATTAGACTCGCAAGTGTTTTTTATAAGCGTTTCCGTCTGTCATACTCATAGGACACTATGCAGAACAAGGCGAACCCGTTGCCAGCGCTGAACAATCCGAGCGCTATCACAAATAAATTACTTAATAGGAAACCAGCAAAGAACAAAACCATTCCTACAAGGGTCATGATTTTCAAGTCACCAAGAAAACCTTTAATCATATAATTAATTTAAAAAAAGCTTAGTATTAAACCTTTCTACTTAGCCCGGAGGAAGTAATAATCATCCCTTTCCTCTTCCCTGATAACCGCTAACCCGCATGAGTTTTTCATAATCTCAACCACTAATTCAATATCCGGCTCCTCAAGGTTAACAGGGTTATTTTTTTCTTTATAGACGATTTCTCCAAGAATCTTAGCCCACTCATGGCTGTTAATCTCACCCTTCCAGCCCCGGCGCTCAACAGTAACTCTAAAGGATTCATCATTTTTTAAGTCAGCCAGTTCCAGTATCTTATTCTTAAGCTTCCTTAACAAGGCTGACGGCTTTTTAAAATTAATCACTTCTTTTAAGGGTATTAAACGGGCAAGGCTTAAAGGCGGCTTCTTAACAATCTTTTTAAGGAAGCCCTCAACGTCCTCCACAGAGCCTACCAGGACGTCCCTAAAACTAGTCTTTCTGAAGTCGCCGTGCTTGTTCAGTTCTTTTATTAAGTACTTTGACTCGTTCCGGTAAGAGGTTGCAATAACATTATAATTCATGGAGTATCACAACTAGTTAGGGGTTTAAAGTAGTTTCTATAGTAAAAGTTAAAAATAGGGTTTGTCCTCTATAAGTTTTAATGCCAAAGATTACCCGCGACTATCAGAAAGGTTTATGCAATATCTGCAAAAAAGAAACAATGGTCAGGGTGTTAGTTAATAATAAGAAAGCGGTTAATGTCTGCAAGCAGTGCCTGGACAAGGTCGGTGCTTTAACAGTCAGCGAACTGCTTAACAGGTTCGGCGATGACATATCATTAAATGCTAGTTAGAAAAGTATTTAAACCATTATCAGCTCTTCCAGCCTTATTACTTCTGGAGGTTAAACTACCATGGCTTATGAAGATGACTGGGATGAAGATGATTATGAAGACGAAGACGATGGCGAAGATGACTGGGATTAATAAAGTATTTTAGTCCCGGCTACGTCTAACCCTTTTAATGATTGATTTTTTATTACCTTTCACCGGCTTACTAACTGGTTATTACACTACCCAGCACTCAATTGATGAGTGCAGGGGCAAGGAAAAAGTTCTCTTATACTTATTAGTAACCTTCTTCATCTTATTGTTAATTAACTTTAACCATTTAGTTAACGTGTTATTATTATTCATCATAGCCCACTTGATTAGCAGCATAGCTTACTTATGGAGGAACGAGTCATGACCCTTGAGAAGCGGTTATGGATTCACGTTAAGACGGGTTCAAAGCACCAGAGGGTTAAGAAGGGCGAGGGCAGGCTGGAAGTGAAGCTTAAGTCATTACCTGTTAAGGGTAAAGCTAATAAGGAGTTAATGGAGGTCCTGTCAAACTTCTTCGGCGTGCCAAAGAATTATATTGAAATACTTAAAGGAGCTAAGTCAAGGAATAAACTAGTCAGGGTCACTTATAAGAGAACTGACTAGTTTTTTCAAGTAATTATACAACCCACTCTTAGGCCTGTAATCTGCTTTAAAATAATCATCAACTCTCTTGTCATTCATTAGTTTCTTTGCATTGATTAGTGATTCTTCATAATCAGGGTCATAGACTGCTATTGATTTGCCGCCCTTATTCTTAACTATTTCAAAACAGGGAATATCTGATGGTCCGTCACCAATGTAAATCATATTATGCCATCTAACTCTCTTGTCATTCACTCTGTCATTAACTATTTCCAACCCGCCCTTGGTGATTGCGAATAAGAATCTTGTCTTATTAGTATAATCAACTGAGAAACCAACCTCGCTTACAACCCCGTCGCGCTCTAATAACTCGCAGCCATATATCTCATTAACATAATCATTTATTACGCTTCCTTGAAGCATTTTCCTTAACCCAGATGTTATGACGTAGTACTCAATATCAGCCCCTGTTTCTTTTTTTAAATTATCAAAGAACTCTGGTATTCCAGGAAAAAATTTTATCTCTCTTCCTAACTCCATTAATAAATTATTTGACAACCCTGGGAACACATCATTATTTGCGTAGTCTATTATCTTGTTAAGCCATAATATGTTGCCGTCAACTATTAAGCCATTATTCAGCAGTTTCTTTTTATTATCATCTTTTTCCTGCCAGAAACCATTCCACTCATCATCACTTAAGCCAAAATAATCAAATAATGGTTTTTGCATGTACTCAGGGTTGAGTGTTTTATCAGCATCAAAAGCCAGAACATACGTATCCATAATAAAGTTGAATCTAACAACAGGTTTTTAAGTTTTTCCTAATTTAAACAGTTTTGCAGCATTAAGCCCTAATATCAGGTTTTTTTCATGAGTGCTGAGGTACTCTGGCGGGCACAGCTTCACCCTCATCCTCTCAATGCTAGGAGTGGAGTAAGGATAATCAGAGCCGAATAGTATCCTATTAGGATCTATCTCTGCTAACCGCTTCATTGACATCGGACTCATCTTTATTGAAGTGTCATAGTAGAGGTTCTTATACTTTTTATAAAATTCTTTGTAGGGCTTGTAGGCAGTGCCGTGAGCAGCTATTAACTTAACTTTGTTGAATTCCTTGAACACTGGCTCATAAGCAGTCATTACTTCCTTGTTTGAGTGGAAGATGACCGGCAAGTCATGCTCCTCAGCAGCAATCACTACATCCCTGAACTCGTTAACACTAGTATCACTATTTCTTGGATGAATCTTTATTCCATCATAATTATCAGCGTGTTCTTTAACAAATTCACTGATATTAATCCTAGGATTAAACCTCATGAATCCTATTATTGAAGGATTCTTAGCTAAGCTATAAACTAGTTTATTTAATGTTTTAAAATAAGGGTCTTTTGAGTCAAGCGGGAAGACAATAGTGTAATCAACAGCCGCGTCCCGCTGCTCTTCAAGCACTCTTTCAGGGTCGCTAACAGCCAACCCGCTGATGCTCCTGCCAACGTGGCAGTGAGAGTCAACTATCATTAGGTATTATAATGCAATAATCTTTTTAAGTTATTATCTTGAGGTATCATTTTAATGAATAAGTCTTTAAGCTTTTATTTCTTGACCGAGGATAATAAGTCACTAGCTAGTTATGGACTGGCTTATTATACTAGGTTATTGAACTTAACGCGATGCCCGGCATCAGGATAGTGTATTATGGTTCTAACCGAAACCCAATGATATTATTAGGAGTAATGAAGGACCTGGGCTATGAACTGACAAGCAAACAGGAACAAGTTTTCCCAGCACTGTTCAGCCAATGATTAAAGACCTAGTTTTCTTTCTTTAATCTCGTTTAAAAGTGATTTAATGAATTTCTTTCTATTAACTCCATAAGTTGGTTTCTTATCACCCTTTTCTCTGACAGCTATTGTATTATTCTTTTCCTCTTTATCTCCAATAACTATTATGTAAGGAATCTTCTGCAACTCTGCCTCCCTGATTTTATAACTAACAGTGTTAGAGCTAATATCACTATCAGCTCTTATTCCATTATCTTTCAATTCCTTGACAAAAACTTTAACACTCTTCTCATTACCCTCTGAGAAACTAATAACTCTTGCTTGTATTGGGCTAAGCCATGTCGGCAGGTTGCCGTTAGTATGCTCTAATAATATCCCAATGAACCGCTCAACAGCGCCGTAGATAACGTTATGAAGCATTACTGGCTGGTGAGCCTTGTCATCCTTGCCAATGTACTCTAAATCAAACCGCTCAGGCGTGGCGAAGTCTAATTGGATTGTTGAAGTCTGCCAAGTCCGGTTTAATGAATCCTTGACATGGAAGTCAATCTTAGGACCGTAAAAAGCGCCGTCACCCTCATTAACCTGGTATTTAATCTTATTCTTTTTCAAGACGTTCTCCAGCACCTGCTCTGCTTTATCCCATACTTTATCTGAGCCTATTCTCTTTTCAGGCCTGGTTGATAACTCAATATGATCAAATCCTAGTCCGAATTGCTTATAGAATTTGAAGACTAGGTTCATTACTTTTTCTATTTCATCCTCCATCTGTGATTCATTGCAGAAGATATGAGCGTCATCCTGGGTGAATTGTATTACCCTAAATAATCCTGACAGGGTCCCTGACAGCTCAACTCGATGAACTGTTCCCAGCTCAGCCACCCTCATTGGCAGTTCGCGGTAAGACCTTGGCTTATTCTTGTATACCAGCATGCCGCCCGGGCAGCTCATTGGCTTAACCAGGAAGGGCCTGCCTTCGTAATCTGTTACAAAGTTATTCTCACTGTACTTATCCCAGTGGCCTGATATCTGCCATAAACGCTTATCCATTATTTGAGGAGTGCTTATCTCACTGTAGCCTGCTTTCCTTCGCTCCTCGCGCCAGTACTTAACTAACTCATTGAATATTATCAATCCTTTATCATGCCAGAACACCATTCCCGGCGCTACCTTATTAAAACTGAACAAGTCTAACTGCTGGCCTATTATCCTATGGTCATTATCCTTTAGTTTGCGCCTGTCAAGCTTCATTTTAGAAATATCATTAAGCATTTTCTCCCGCTCTTTAGATGTTATCTCTTTTTCAACAACCTCGCCCTTCTCTTCTATAGTGAAGCTCCTTGAAGCCTCAGCTAACGGGTGGCCCTTGCAGCTAATCTCAAACTTCTTGTACCAGCCAAAAGGGGCTCGTAGCACCTTATAATCCTTTTTAAGTTTTTTCTCAGCAGCCTCAAGCACCTCGGCAGCAACGCTGGGCTTAGATAAGTCATCACTGAGATGAGCGTAAGGGTAGAGAACCACCTTATCAGCTTTTACCTGCTCAGCCTGCTTCTTAACCTCGCTAACCAGTTTCTTAATAATACCTTTAACATTACCTTCATCACTTTTCTCAACACTAGTGAAAACCACGAGGCAGTCCTTCATCTCAGACTCTTCTTTCTTCACCATCTCAGCTGACTTCAAAGCTTTCTTAGTAGGGGTGAATTTAATATAATCCGAGTGAATAGCCAGTATCTTCATAAAAAGACACCTATAAGTATTTTATTTAAAAGTTTAACTAAATTAGAAACCGGTCCGACACTCAACTCTTGTCATGATAATGAAGTAGTAGCAACCACTATTTTTTAAGCTTTATCCTTATAGGGCAGTGGTCACTTCCTTTAACATCACTTAGAATCTCGCTCTTTTGGACTTTATCCTTAAAATCCTCGTTAACCACGAAGTAATCAATTCGCCAGCCAATATTCCTTCCACGGGCATTATGCATGAAACTCCAATAAGTGTAGTTGCCGCCCTCTTCATTAAACATCCGGAAAGTATCAACATAACCATTTTTAAGGAAGTTGGTGAACCACTTACGCTCCTCAGGCCTGAAACCAGCGTTCTTCTTATTACTAGTAGGGTTTGCAAGGTCCCTTGGCTTGTGAGCAACGTTAAAATCAGAGGCAATGATAATGTCCTTCCTGAACTTACCAACATACTTTTTAAAAGCCTTATTGAACTCAAGCTTGAAGTCAAGGCGGCTGAGGTCCCTGCTAGAGTGAGGGAAGTAAGCGTTAATAAGGTAGAAATCCTTGAATTCAAGAGTAAGGACCCTGCCCTCCCTGTCAAACTTCTCAACCCCAATCCCTTTAGTAACTGATAAAGGCTTCTTCTTAGAGTAACAAGCAGTGCCGCTGTAACCTCTCTTCTCAGCAAAGTTAAAGAAGATGTGGTAGTCATTAAGTTCTTTCAAATCATCCCTGATGGTCTCCTCAGATGATTTTAGTTCTTGGAAACAATAAACACCAGCGTCCTCATCCTTCATGAAGTCAAGCAAGCCCTTGCGAGCGCAGGAGTTAATAC
>WJKC01000003.1 GCA_014729335.1 archaeon
GTTACCAGCTTTGCTTTTAATTCTTTGCTAATAGCTTCAGCCACTTTCTTAGTGTTCTGGTGGTGGACTGACATGTAGATAACCAATGCCTTCATGATTGATTGATTAGTCATTACTTGTTAAAAAGATTTTATCTAAAACCAAAAGTTAATAAATACTTGTTATCGTTCTTATTATTTATGATTTATGCAAGCTTGGCGGATGGTGATGCTGATGTCCCTGATAGGCTTGCATGGATTTTTGTTTGATTGTTTCTTAACTATTGGAGGTGAGTGCAGTGACAGGTAATTATAAACGCGTGCCTAAGAGCGACAAGCTGGCTTATATTAGGTTCTTGGAGACTAATGATTTGGTGGCTGAGAGTCCTTATGTTAGCAAGCTTGAATTGAAGTTAAAGCTTTTCAGCAAGTCTAGTGAAAAGTTTTTTATTAGCGGGGATAGTAAGTTTTACTTTAATGAAGACTGTTGATCTTAAGGCAATGCTTGATAACTTCTCTAAGTCTTTGAGTGCTCAGAGTATTTTTGGCAAGCCGGTGACCCAGGCTGGTAAGACTATCATACCTGTTTGCGCTGTTGGTTTTGGCTTCGGTGCTGGCGAGGGGGTTAGTGATAAGGGCGGAATGGGTGGCGGCGGCGGGGTGATGCCTGTCGCGGTCATTATTGTTGATAAATCCGAGGTCAGGGTTGAACCATTAGGGCCTGTCGGCGTTACCTTGGATAATCTAGTGGAGCGGTTAGTTGAAGGTGTTAAGAGCGTTGCCAAGAAAAAGAGTGCTGGAAGCAAGTAAGGAGACCAGGGTTGAAGGTGATTATGAGTACACTGTTAAGTCTCAACAATTAGTATTAGATAATGGTTTCATCTGCTTCTGCCAGCTGGCTCCTGAGAGTGTTAAGGTTGATGGGAAACTAATATTTTTTAATGACTAGTATATTAGTTTAATTAATGAGAGCTAGGAGGGGTCGCGGCAGGGGCAGGGGTCCGCCGAGTAAGTGCGTCTGCCCTAACCCTGATTGTGACTATGAGGAAGAACACGTGCTGGGTCGCAGGTGTCTGAGCAGGACCTGCCCTGAGTGCGGCACTAGGTTAATTGGGAAATGGTAGTTCAATCACTAAAAAAGGCTGAGCAAGCCACTATCAAGACTTCAATAGTAATTCTAGGTTTATCTTTAGCTAAGACAGTGGTTGGTTTTTTCTCAGGCAGCCTGGTATTATTAACTGATGGTGTTCATAGCTTCACTGACTTAGTGACTAACGCTGCGTCAATAACTGGTTTGAGGATAGCTCAGCGTGAGCCTGATGAGCGGTTCCCGTATGGTTACTTTAAGGCTGAGAGCTTGTCAGCCTTGTTTATCTCTTTATTTATCTTATACCTTGCTTATGAGTTCTTGGTTAGTGGTATTAATGCTTTTAGTCAAACACCTGTTCTTAATAACCCGTTGATTACATTAGTCACGGCTGTTTCTTCAATACTGGTTTCCTGCCTGCTGGCTCGTTACTTAATTGCTAGGGGCAGGGCGACTAAATCTCAGTCATTGATTGCTAATGGCAGGGAGAAGAGGGTTGACGTGGTGACTTCAAGTGTGGTATTGGCTGCCTTGATTCTTTCTTTTTTCAAGGTCCCTTATGTTGAGGGCGTTGTTACTATTATCCTTTCATTATTTATTTTCTGGGAGGGGTTTGAGTCTGTGAGGGACGCTGTTTTTTCTTTAATGGATATTAGTCCTTCAAAGGATAAGGAGAAGCTGGTGATTAAGGCGTTATCTGAGGTGCCGGGTGTTGAGGGGTTTGGGGGTCTTAAGTTAAGAAAGGCTGGTCCTATAATCCTCGGAGAGGTTGACGTGATGGTTCGGAAGAAATTGAGTGTTAAGCGGGCTCGGAAGTTGTGCTTGGAAGTTGAGCGTCGGGCAGGTAAAATGGTGCCTGAGTTAAGAGACCTTGCAGTGAAGGTTTATCCTTACAAGCCGGCAGAGCAGTTGTTAGTGATGCCTGTTAAGAAGGAGGGGAAAGACCCCTGGTTGTCAAAAGAGTTCGGCAGGAGTAATTACTTCTACGTTGTTAAGGTAAAGGATGGTGAATTGATTGAGGAGGAGTTTGTTAAGAATCCTTACAAGGATGAGAGTATTAAGGCGGGTCTTAAGGCTGCTAATCTATTATTGGAGAAATGTGTTGACACAGTGCTTGTTAAGAATATTGGCGAGATAAGCTACCACGTGCTTAGTGACAGTCTTGTTAGTGTTTATGAGACTCGCAAGCTCAAGGCAGCCACTGCGCTTGAAGCTTACTTTGAAGGCGAGTTAACTGCTCGTTGATTCTTTAAAACATTAATTATTAAGCGTTTGCTTCTTCAGGGCTGAACCCCATTAGGAACGTGACTATCTTGCTTGGTTTTTTAATGCTTTCTTCTGGCAGTTTCAGACCGTATTTTTCCATGAAGTCCTGATTATAATCTTTTATTATTTCTAGCACCCTGTCATTATTCACTACGATGCTTGTATCTGTTGAGAAGAACCTGTTAAGTTTTAGTGACTCGCACTCTATTTGTGCTAGCAGTTTCTTGTTTTTCTTTTTGTATATCCTGTATTCTTTGTAGGATGACTTCCGGGTCTTCTTGCTTTTTGCTTTAGGAATCCTTGTTCCATCCATGTTAGCTGAGTCTATGACTATTCCCAGTGTCTTGCCAGTAACTCTCATTCGCTCCTTGTTTCTTGCTTTATCATGTTTTATTAGTTGATATACCAGGTTTAATCCTTTGCAGCCCTTGTTTTCTAGTTGTTTCTTTTTTATTTGGTGTTTCAGCTCGAATCGTTTGTCCTCTTCTTTTACTGTTAGGTGACCGCCGTAAACCAAGCCTTTCCATAAGTAATCCCTGGTAATCTTGTCTTTTAAGCCCTTGATGTACTCTTTGGCTATCTTCATTCTTACTAACTCATCATGACTAGTATTTAAGCTTTTTGTATCTTTTTGGCTAGTTCTTTTAGTTTTTTACTGCTTGTTTTATACCTGTTCTTTATCTCTTTACCCAAGTGGCATGGTTCTAGTCCTGTTTTGAAGAAGAAGTCATCCTTGTCTTCATTCTTGTACCTGGGGAGTAAGTGCCAGTGCAGGTGCTTGTGGTAATTGTTTAGTAAGAGGTAGTTAATCCTGTCTGGTTTTAGTTTCTTTTCAAGCAGTTTAGCAATTTTTACTACGCTGTTCATTAGTTTGTTTCTTTCTTTTTCAGATAGTTTTGTAAATTGGGTTTTATGTTTTTTGTAGATTATTATTGTCCTGCCGTGAGTTACTTGCTCCTTGCTCAGGAACGCTTTTACTCTTTCATCCTCGTAAATAACATTCTTATTCTTAGTGAGTTGTTGGCACATATAGCATTTATTCATATAACCCCTTAATGTTTTCTTTGATTAAAAGCCTTTTTTTATTCAGGGATTAAATCAAGCTCTGGGATGGAGTCTTTGTTATTTAAGTATTTTTTAATTGCGTTGATTATCTTTTTCATTGTTTTAACAGCTAGTGCTGGGTGCTTGCCTATGGCTGTTTCCTCTGATAGCATTAAGGCGTTACTGCCGTCAATCACCGCGTTGGCAACGTCACTTACTTCTGACTTGGTTGGTTTGTTGTTATCAACCATTGATAATAACATCTCAGTGGCGGTTATGACGTACTTGCCTTTACTATTACAATCACGAATAATGCTTTTCTGGTAGATGGGCAGGTATTCAAGTTTTACGTTGTCACCTAAGTCGCCGCGGGCGACCATTAAACCGTCACTTGCGTCAATGATTTCTTTAATGTTAAGCACTCCCTTCTTGGTTTCAACCTTGGCGATTATTAAGGGCTTGGTTTTTAGTTTTCTTCTTAAACTAGTTATTTGACTGGCTTTGTTAATGAATGATAAGGCAACGTAGTCAGCTTTAACTTCTTTGATAGCGTTTGCTTTACTAACGCTTGGCAGGTCAATTAACAACTTGGCACCTAGTTTATCAACTCGTTCTTTAATAGTTACTAACTCTTCAACAGATGAGAATTTAAGGTTAACCCGGGCAACAGTCATCCCAGCGTCAACCATCTGCTTTAGAACTGATTGCTTAGTGCTTGAAGGACCAATAGTGGCGATGATGTCAACCATGATAAAGTAGGATGATGAATAACCTTATTTCTTTTTTTGTTATTTAAATAATATTACTAGAGCTCAGGGAGGGATTTACATAATTTCTTGAGTTTTGCACTTTAAGATTATTTCTTACTGCTTTTTTTTTGATTATAAAAGTTTTTAACACCAACTGCCATTTAGGATTAATTAATGGTTTAAACAATTTGAATCTTTCCTTAAGTTTCTGAATCATTACACCCACCACTTTGGTTAAGGTATTCTTCTGGGTATTGTCTTAAGTATTCCATGCAATCCTTAATGCTAGTGCAATTAAATGGTCCTGGGTTATTGGTTGTTGGCTCATAATCAAGGCCTGCCCAGCCTGCTGTGTATTCATAAACATCAAAAATCATTAATTCTTCATCTTCAGGAATCATCACGTCCTCAATTAATTCCAGTAAACCAGTTGTATTCCATAATTCATCACTCCACGTATCATTTAATACTCCGCCTTCATTAGTATAGTATTCTTTGACAACCTCTTCCACGCTAGTGCCAGTCCAAGTGAACCCAAGATAGTTATTCAGGAAGCTGCCATTAACATATGGGTAGACTTCAGTGAAGAAAAACTCAAATAAAGCGCAGTGTTCTGATTCATTAGAGTATAAGTCAACCCCGTTAACGTAGTCACACATGATTGAATCCTCTGCCCAGTTACCACCGTGGAATGCTGCAACATCAGTTGGCATCACGCGCTTAATAGAATCATATTTTGATAACGTGTTATTTATCTCGTTAATTAGTAATTCTTTTTCACTGTAGAAGCGGTCCTCGCCATAAGCGTAGTCAAGCAGTGAGTAGAAAGTGGTGATGCAGTCATAACCTGAATAGTTTAGTTTAAATCGGTCTGGGTCGCCTGTGTAATAAGTTCTTGCTGTTGGCTGGACGCAGACCTGGCCTGAATATTGTTCTTTAACAAGTGGCAGCATTTCTTTCAGCCAATCGCTTGTTTCAGTTAGGTTGCTGTCATGGCCTTCAACCTCGTTTAGTGTTGTGTAAAACTTTGTGTCCAGTTCTTCAGCAATTAACGCCCAGTCTAGCACTACCTTGTTGAATTCCTCAATCATTCCTTCATTATTGCCGTGGTGCATGCTGTTAGGCACTAAGTTAACATTGAATCCTGAGTCTTCAAAGACTTTAACATAGAATTTGAAGATGTTATCACCTGCTGTTATTGGATAATCCTGATCTCTTGTGACAATGTCTGGCCCAAAAGAGACTGTGTTAACTCCGTCTTGTTTAAGTGAGGGTATCAACTTGACTGCGTGCCTGATAGTGTCAATGGTTGGCAGCCAAGCCCCGTTATGTTTTCCTGTGATATTGGCTTGGTTGCTTGTGTTTAAGCTTAGGTGTATTGAGTGAATCCAGTCTTTACACTCTGTTGATTTAGTGTTATTGCAGTATTTAATGCATTGTTCTAGGCTTGTGCAATTATTTGGTCCTTGATTGTTTTGTGAGATGTTTAATGGATTAGTGAATTCATTGCTTAATTCGTATTCATTGCTTCCGGGCAGGATTAATGTTTTTTTAAAAAAAGTGTAGTCTTCTTCATTAATAGTTATTTCACAAATACTAGAGTATGAGTTATTCTTGTTTGTGTAATTTACTCTTATCTCTGTTTTAAGATAATTACTTGTATGGTTAGTGATTGGTATTATTATTTGGGTATCCTGGTGGCCTGGTATTAATCCTCCTGTATATGTTTTGTTATCTAATTCGATGCTGGTAATATTAGTGGGTGATTTCTTGAATAAGTTAAAGAAGTTAAGGATTAACTCGCCGTTTCCGTATTGTGAGATGTTTATTGTTTTTTGGTATAAGTCTATCCATTCTCCACATTCTGCTAATTCAGTAGTTGATTCATTACTAAGAGATTGGTTTACGATATTATTCTCTGTTGGGGTTAATTGAGTGCAGCCAGTTAGTAATAATATGGTAAGTATTAAGAGATGTTTTTTCATTAACTTAGGGACTTTTTCTTTGATTAAAGATTTTTCTAATCTCAGGGATGAGTGCTCTGCACTTTTTTGGTTAAGGTTTTGGAGCAAATGCTAGTTCCCATCATCAGTTGGGGTGAAGGCCTTTTGGAGTGAAGCGAGAAAAGGTTAGCTCGGGGAGGGATTCGCACCCTCGTGACTCGCTCTGCAGGCGAGCGCATGGCTGCTTTGCTACCCGAGCAGTTGCTCTGTTGGTAGCCCATCATCAGTTTTGGGATTGAACACTTTTCCGCTTACGCGCAAAAGGGTTCTTTGCTACCTGAGCATTAGTTAATATTGATGTTTTCTTGTGATTTAATAGTTTATGATTTTTGAAGAGGGAGGAGATCTCTGAGGAGGGATTCTTCCCTCCTGAGTATTAGTTAATATTGATGTTTTCTTGTGATTTAATAGTTTATGATTTTTTTTTTTTAAAGATGGAGTGGGTCTCTGAGGGGTGATTAAAAAGATTACTTTTTTATTAACTGAGTTACTTCTTTGGATTGTGAATAAGATAACCGTTGTTGTTCCTCGCAAGAAGTCCCGCAAGCTGAATAAGTTATTAAATGACTTGGGTGCAAGCCGTTATATCCGCTTGAAGGATAGTGGTTATTATAAGTATGAGGTGATAGTGACTGACTTGCAGACCAGGCAGTTCCTTGATGCTATAAAGAAGCAACTGGCTATTAAGCCAGGCAACCCTTTGGAGGAGGGTTATGTCACGGTTCATGACACTAATCTTGTGGCGCCCATGACAGTGGAGAAGGGTAAGACGGTGGAGTTAGAGGAGTTAATAAGGAAGGGTGCTAAACGGTTCATTAAGCTTGATAGGAATTACGTGTTATTCACTATCTGCTCAGCAATAATAGCCTGCCTCGGATTCCAGCTTGATAACCTAGTGGTGTTGATAGGCGCCATGCTTATCAGTCCGTTAATGGCGCCGATAATGTCAGTTTCTTACGGTCTCTCAAGGCAGAATAACGCTTTGATAAAGAAAGGCTTGAAAACAGAGTTGATAGGTATTGCTTTAATATTAGTGGTTTCGCTGGCAGCGTCGTTCCTGCCAAACGCTGATTACTCCTTGGAGTTGTTATTAGCTGATACTAATTTATTTTTAATATTGTTGTTAGCAGTTATTACTGGTTTAGTAGCAGCTAACTCGTTTGTCACTGGCGGCTTGGAGATGCTGACTGGCGTGGCTGTTAGTATATCATTGCTCCCGCCGTTGACAAATTTTGTTTTGTTAGTCCTTGGAGGAGCGTTTGCTCAGTCAATTAATTCGTTATTTACTTTCATGTTTAACTTGTTAGGGATGCACTTGAGCGCCTTAGTGTTTTTTCATTATATAAATAAGAAAAAATAATGTTTTTACTTGTCTTTAAGTTTCCAGTTCATGTCATGCGCACAGTTCTCACAAACCCTGTGTAGAGTAGGGAAGTCACTCTTAGGCTGAGGTTTCTTACATACACGGCACCTGACTAGTATGTTGCTTGGATTAAAATCACGCTTAAGCATATATCATCACCACGTAATAGTAGTAACATCCATTACTTAAAAACTTTTCTATTTTCACCACTCTTAAGTGACACTAATAGTGCCATTTAGTGCCCTTAGAAGTATCCTCAATAATAATACCCTGTTTCTTTAACTCTTTTCTAATGAAATCACTAATCTTAAAAACCTTTTTTTTACGAGCCTTATCACGAACACTAACTAACAAGTCAACAATTTCAGAAACATCCCCCTGCTCCTCAACCTCAACTTTAACACCAAGCACTCCCAGCAGCTCAATAACCTTATCACGAGCAGCATGAATCCACTTCTTACTAGCTTTACCTAACAACTTATTAACCTTCTTAACAAGTTGAAAAACCTGTGCAAGAGCTTTAGGAGTATTGAAATCATCATTCATAGCCCTGATAAACTCCTTCTCATGAGAGTTAATATCAGCCTTAAGTGATTTCCTGCCAAAAGACTTCTGAGAATTAACACTGCTAATCATGTTCTTAACCCTTTCCAAGGAGTTCTGAGCAGTCTCCATCATACCCTTATTAAAGTCAATCTGACTCCTGTAGTGGCCTGAAACCAGTGCCAGCCGAACAGGCACCGCGCCCCACTTATCAATAGCGTCACGAGCAGTGATGAAGTTGCCCTTGCTCTTACTCATTTTCTCACCCTTAAGCGTTAAGTGAGCGCCGTGAAGCCAGTAATTAGCAAAAAGCTTGCCAGTATAAGACTCACTTTGAGCAATCTCATTAACATGATGAACTGGGACATGGTCAATGCCTCCGGCGTGAATATCAAGCGTTGGTCCTAGGTACTTCAAAGCCATAACACTACACTCAACATGCCACCCAGGATAACCCTTACTCCAAGGGCTGGACCACTTCATCAAGTGATTATCAGGAGCCTTAAGCCATAAAGCAAAATCGCGCGGATGCTTTTTATCAGGGTCAACCTCAACCCTGGCACCAGCCTTCAAATCCTTAAGCTTAAGACGGGCAAGCTTGCCGTAATCCTTAAACTTGGAAGTATTAAAGTAAACATTACCCTTAACCTCATAAGCATAACCCTTGTCAAGCAGCGACTTAACCATGTCTTGCATCTCAATCAAATGACCCGTGGCTCTTGGACTAATATTAGGTCTTAACATGTTTAACTCATCCATGTCACGCCAGTACTGCTTAATCTTTTCATCAACCAACTCCATTGGTTCAAGCCGGCGGAGGCGGGCGCGCTTCTCAATCTTATCCTCGCCCTGGTCAGCGTCATCAGTTAAGTGGCCCACATCAGTGAAGTTCTGAACATGAAAAACATTATAACCGCGCCACCGAAGGTAACGGGTAACCACGTCCCAGTTGCTATACATCCGGGCGTTGCCAATATGAAGGTCATCATAGACTGTTTGACCACACGAGTAGAACTTAACATACTTGCTCTGCTGGGGCTTAAAAACCTCTTTTTTCCGAGACATTGTGTTATAAACTTTTAAAACCATATCAATCACCATTAAATAATTCAGTACTTAAATACTTGAACCCGGCATCAGGACTAATCACAACAATAACCCCGTAATCAAGTTTCTTAGCTGTTTTAAGAGCAGCGTGAAGGTTAGCCCCGGTGCTCATACCGCCCAGGATGCCGTGCTTCCGAGCCAGCCAGCGCGCAGCCTTGAAAGCTTCATCATCACTAACCATTACCTTCTCATCAAGCAGCGACTCATCATAAATCTTAGGAGTAATTGATTCACTCATGTTTTTCAAACCTTGAATCCCATGACCTTTAACTGGTTCAACCCCAACAACCCTGATTTCAGGGTCAAGCTCTTTTAAACGCCTGCCAGCACCCATTATGGTGCCGCCAGTACCAACTCCAGCCACGAAGTGAGTGACGTGCCCGTTAGTCTGGCGCCAGACCTCATTGCCAGTATAGTAATAGTGTCCCAGTGCGTTAGCAGGGTTGTCATACTGGTTAAGATAAACCATTTTTGGATTCTTCTTAATTAATTCCCTAGCTTTTAGGATAGAGCCGTCAACACCCTTGGACGCAGGGGTGAGTATTAATTCAGCACCATAAGCCTTGAGTATCTTCTTACGCTCATCACTAACATTCTCAGGCATCACTAATTTTACATTATAACCCTTGACTGCTCCAATCATTGCAAAAGCAATACCAGTGTTGCCGCTGGTAGCTTCAATAATAGTATCACCTTTTTTTAACTCGCCTTTCTTCTCAGCGTCAAGAATCATGTAATGAACAGCCACGTCCTTAATACTGCCAGAAGGATTCATTCCCTCAAGTTTGATTAACACTTCAACCTTGGGCTTAAAACCATCAACAATCCTGACTACCGGAGTGTTACCTATTAAGTCAATGATGTTACGCGCACCCAAGCCTAGGTCAGGAATCATTCACAACCACCTTTAAGAATAAACGCAAGCCTAGCATTATTAACAGAGTAAATCACTATGGCTTGAACTCATCATAACTAAGAAAAAAAATTAATACTCTTATAAACTTTTCTAAAATCCTTCATTACTTTAACAGTCTCTTTTCACTTTTATTACTTTTGCAAAAACAAAGGTTTTAATTATCTGTATAACAGTAATGTTTATTAAATAATAAATTCAAGAGTTAATTAATGGGTATTTTAAAGAGGTTATTTTCACGAGGCAGTGAAGATGATTATGTGGAGAAGCCTGAGTTTGTTAACTTAACTGTTAATGATTTAAAGAAGCAGGTTAAGTCATCACTTAAAAGGGTTAATGACTTGGGTGATAAGGATTACGCTGCACCAGTGATTGATTTATTATCAAAATTGAAAAGCATCATTAACGGCTTGATGAGCCGGGAGTTAAACTCGGATTATAATAAAGCGCTCCTAATTGGTGCTAATAATGCCCGTAAAAGAGTTAATGACCAGTTAAAACCATTGTTAGACATTAAGAAGCCGGTTGACCTGCAAAGTGTTAACGCTTTTATTGAGGATTCTGAGAAGTTATTGGAAAGAGCCCAGGAAGTTTCAGCTCAGTCAAGACACGCACAGGTAATATTCAGGGATGATATGAATAAGCTGGGAGCAGTTTTTGATGACCTTGATGTTGAGGTAAATGATATGAAGGAAGCTGTTAGTGAACGCAACGAGCAGTTGGATAGTTTTAAACAGTTAGTTGATGAGGTTAAGCACTACGAGGAGGCGCTTAAGAAATTGGAGAAAATAAAACAGGAAGAGTTTGAAACACGTAAGAAGATTAGTTCTAATGAGCGTGATAAAGCCTTCCTGGCGTCAGAGATTTCACAGATTAAATCGCTTGACTCTTATGCAGAGCAGAGTAGCAGTAAAGCAAAGCTTGAGCAAGTTAAGAAAAAGAAGTTAGAATTAGAGAGCACGATGAGGAATCTTGTTTCAAAGTTCTCCAGGCTTGTGAGGAAGGTTTTCAGAGGGGACTTATTTGTTAATGAGTTCCTAGCCAACCCCCTGGTATACGTAAGTAAGAAAGAAGGAGAGTTTAACAAGCGGATGAGCACCCTTATTGATAAGATAAACTCTGATTCAGTGAAAGTAAGCTCTAAGACCAAGAAGAAATACTTGAAAGTACTGACCAGTGATAAAATGAGCGACTGTATAGATGCTTATAGTGACTTGTTGAAAAAAGAGAAGTCATTAAAAAAAACCGATTTTTCAATACTAAAACGGTCAGAAGCTTTTGAGCGCCGGTTAATGAACTTAAACACCGAGGTTAATGAGTTGGTGAAAAAGCTTGACACCTTTAAGGACAGGGTTAAATCCCAAGAGCGTGAAGTAGAGGCGTTGAAAGCAAAGGTTGAGTCAATAGCCAGTGAGTGTTACACTGAGAGTGTTCGGATTGTTTCTTAATGAGCATATAGAGGCTGCTCTAATCCTTATGTTAAGGAGTCAAGCATAGAGTACTACAAGCTCACTTACTGATAACGCTTGTATTAGCTAATCTGTCACCCAGCCTTCTGCCGTCTTTTTTAATCATTATTATGCTGGGAATGTATAAGGGTATTGCTTCAATAAACCTTAGCAGATTTCTTATCAGGCTTTGTTTAAAACCCATTCCCTCATCAGCTGCTACTTTTAAGCCCATTAACTTCTTGCCATAAGTCTGGGCGTAAAATCCTTCAAGGAACAGGAAGTAAAGCGGGTGGAAAACAATGAAAACAAGTATTATTGGTATGCCGAATGATAAGAAGATAATGCTGAAGCTTTTATTAACAATATCAGATAGCAAGAAACCAGCAGTAAGGCTTAAGATTAGAGCGATGCCTATTATGATTCCGCTGTCAATAAGAAAAGCAGTGATTCTCTTCTTTAACAAAGAGTAACCTTCTTTAACACTTTCAGCTTTAGCAGCGCTTAGGGCGCCGCTTTCAGCAGGCGGCTGATAATTGCAGGTAGTGCACTTAATTGAGTTATAAACAGTTGAACCGCAGGAAGGGCACTGCCAAGTGTCAGGGTAAGTCATTAATTAGTGTATTATTTTTTTCTTTATGTAATTTACTAGTTCTTCACCAGCAATGCTTACGTCAGGGTTATTAGTGTTTATTATGAAGTCGCTGTTAATCCTTATTTCCCTATTAAGCCTCTTGGTTATTTCTTCAGGTGAATCCCTGCCCCGTTCAATTAATCTCTTTCTTAAAACCTCTTTATCAGCTGATAACTCGATTACAAACGTGTCAGGCTTCTTCTCTTTTATTTTATTAATTACCTTTCTGCTGACGTTTAGAATATAGTTATCATTGTTTAGTGTTGGGATGCCGTATTTATTCCCATGCGCTTCCCAAGATGTAAAAAAGTTATTGTTGCTGAATTCTTCCCTGTTGACGCTCTTGAAATCCTCGTGCTCGTTGTTCTCGCGCGTTATCACTCTCTTGACTTTTTTAAGCCCTGGGATTCTCCTTGTAGAGTATTTGATTAAGGTATCCTTGCCAGAGCCGGATGGCCCTACTATTAGGAATAAGCGCCCCATGTTAATGGCTTAGCACATCACAGCTTAAAAAAGTAGTTATGAATAATTATTCGTAACGTTTTTAAGCGGGCTTAGTATTATTAATTACTATGAAAATAGCAATTAGTTCTAAAGGCGGGTCTTTAGAAAGCGAGGTTGATGCTAGGTTTGGCAGGTGTCCTTACTTTATTATTGTAGAGATACAAAAAGGCGAAATTAAAAGCTCAAAGGCTTTGAAAAACACTGCCACGGCTCATCAAAGAGGGGCTGGTCCGACAGCAGCCGAGCTAGTGGCGAATCAGGGAGTTAAAACAGTAATAACCCAGAATATTGGTCCGAGAGCGGTTAGTGCAATGAAAAAATTAGGTATTAAGGTTTACAAGAGCAGCGGTTTAATCAAGGAAGTTGTTCAAGAATTCATCTCAGGGGAATTGAAAGAAATGACTGGGACTAGTTCTGGCTGCGCTAAATAATTTTATGAGAATAGCTGTTACTGGCGGTAAAGGAGGCACTGGCAAGTCATTAGTAGCTACTTCACTGGCTGCCGAGTTGTCTAAAAATAATAAGGTATTGTTAGTTGACGCTGATGTTGAATGCCCTAATGATCACTTGGTTCTTTCAATAAAGAGAAGAGAATTAAGAAAGGTTGTCCAGTTCAAGCCCGAGTTTAATTATGATAAATGCGTTAAGTGTGGTGCTTGCAGCCGGGCTTGCAAGGAGAAAGCAATATTATTTGTTAAGCACGACTTCCCTAAGTTCGTCCCTGAGCAGTGTATTGGCTGCGGCGCCTGCCTGGCAGCTTGTCCTTCACGAGCTATTACTAAAGGAAAAAACAAAATAGGCATGATTTATTCAGGTGAAAAAAGTAATCTTTCATTCTTGTCAG
Source organism: archaeon (assembly GCA_014729335.1). GTDB lineage: Archaea > Nanobdellota > Nanobdellia > WJKC01 > WJKC01 > WJKC01. The sequence continues at coordinate 13,484 of WJKC01000003.1, forward strand.
GGGAGACAATTGAGGGCGTGGAGGAGACCTCGCCAGTTGTTAACACTTTAAAAAAAGAGATTAAAGATGGTTTTGATTATGAAATAATTGACACAGCTGCAGGCGCTCACTGCAGCGTGATATCAGCTCTTATTGGCTCAGACCTTGCATTAGTGGTTACTGAGCCTACTCCTTTTGGCTCACATGACGCTGCGTTAATGCTTGAGCTGCTGGGTAAACTAGGAATCCCTTCAGTAATTGTTCTTAATAAGTCAACTATTGGTGAAAAGGGGTTAATTAAAGGGCTGGGCTCGGAGGTTATAGCTGAGATACCTTATGATAAAAAGATACTAGAGGCTTATGCTGCTGGCAGAGTCGTAAAGCATAAAGCTTTTGATAAAATAATAAAGTATTTGGAGGATTTATGAAGGGGTCTTACTGTCTTGTAATAAACGTTTCCGAGAAAGTTGTTTTAAGGGTTGGTGCTCTTGGAAAACTTTCTTTTAAAGTGTGTTATATTTACGTCGGCTCTGCCCTGAACTCTATTGAGAAAAGAGTTGAGAGACACTTTAGTAAAGACAAGAATCTTCACTGGCACGTTGATTACCTGCTTGGTGGTGAAGGAGTTTTTTTACATAAAGTGTTTTATAAAGAGTTGGATAATAAGGAGGAATGTATTGTTGCGGGATTGGTTAGTAATCACGTCAGGGGGGTTGAGGGCTTTGGCTGTTCTGACTGCAGCTGCAATAGCCACTTGTTTAAAGTCAGTGATTACACATTTGTTAAGGAGTTCATGGGGGAGTTAAAATGAGGAAGATTGTTGTGCTTTCAGGCAAGGGCGGCACCGGCAAGACAAGCATTACATCTTCTTTAGCTGTTATCCTAAGTAGGAGTAATAAGCTGGTGGTTGTTGACTGCGATGTTGACACGCCTAATCTGGGGTTGGTGCTTGGAGTTAAAAAAGATGATTTTAATTGGAAGAAAGTCTATGAGAGTGAGAAAGTAGTTCTTGACCATGATAAGTGCACGGGGTGTAAGAAGTGTTTGAGTATTTGCAATTTTGATGTAATAAGCTGGGGTGACGGGGTTCCTGTTTTTAATAAGTTTTTATGCGAGGGCTGCGGCGCCTGCTCTATAGTCTGTCCTGAAGGGGCTGTTAGTTTAGAGAGGATACAGAACGGTTTTATTGGCTCAGCTGATACTTCTTATGGTTTTAAGATAGTGTCAGGGAGGCTTTTAATGGGTGCTTCTGGTTCAGGCAAGATAGTTGATTTAATTCGTGAAAGAGCTTCTGGTTACAAGGCTGATTTAGTGCTGCTTGACGCGCCAGCAGGCATTGGTTGTCCAGTGATTGCTTCAGTAAGAGGGGCTGATTACGCTTTGCTTGTTACAGAGCCGACACCCTCAGCTTTCAGTGACTTGAAGAGAGCTGTGAAGCTGCTTAAGCAGTTCAATATTCCTGCCGGCCTGATTATAAACAAGAGTGATATTAACAAAGGTTTTAATGAAAAAATAAAAGCTTTTGCTAAGGAAAAGGGTGTTAGATTATTATCAGAGGTTCCGTATGACTATGCCTTTGTTGACTCTTTAGTTAATTTAAAGCCGGTTGTTGTTTATGATAATAGTTTTGAGAAGTACTTTAAAGACATTATGAATAATAATTCGTAAAGTATTTAAGCAAGTTATGAATATTAATTCATAAGAGGTGATGTGTTATGCCGTTTTACGATGGAACAGGTCCCAGAGGCATGGGTCCAATGACTGGAAGAGGATTAGGTCCCTGCGGCAGAGGTCTTGGTTTTAGAAGGGGTTATGCTTACAGACCTTCTAGAACTAGTGAGAAAGAACTGCTTAAGGAAGATAAGAAACTGCTTGAAAAAGAGCTTGAAGAAATAAATAAAAGGCTGAAGGAATTAGAGGAATAATATGCCTAGGCCAAGAAGGATGAGGAGAGTGCTTTTCAAGCCTGACGTGACTTATTACAAGCCCGCGGGCGTGCCTGTCAGGGTTCTTGAAGAAGAAACCCTCTGCATGGAAGAGATGGAAGCTTTGAGATTGTGTGACATGGAAGGGTTGAAACAAGAAGAAGCTGCTAAGAAAATGGGAGTATCCCAGCCAACCCTTTTCAGAACTCTTAGTGTAGCTAGGAAGAAACTGGCAAGCGCGGTTATTGAGGGCAAGGCAATAAGAATACAAAAATGTCCCAGGAAAAAAGAAAAAACGAAATGAATGTGTTGAGTATGCGTAAGAAAATTTTTTTAATAACCTGCCTCTTTATTCTATCAGGAAGTCTTGCGTATAACACTACTATTTACGTTTTCCACATGAGCGGGTGCCCTCACTGCGCTGACGAGCTTAACTACTTAAGGAACCTTAACATGCCAGAATTGACAATTAAGGATTATGAGATTTACTATAATGAATCAAACTGGAACTTATACAAGGATTTTGAGAACGCTTACAATGCAAATCTTGGAGGGTCAGTGCCAATAACTTATATTGGCAACAAGGTTTTCAGGGGCTTCACGCTTGATGACGGCGGATTAGTTTATTCAGATACTCATAAGGCTTACAGCGGTTATAGGAACCAGATTTACTCAGCCATTAATAACTGCATTGATAACAGCTGCCCTGACCCAATGACTGTTCTGGAAGGAAGTGACTCGGTTTCTACTCCAAACCAGACAGTGTCAAACGGCGGTATTGAAGTTAGTGAATTAGAAACCATTAACCTACCATTAATAGGCGAGGTGAGCGTAACTGAAACATCAATATTCTTTTTAACAATAATAATAGGATTACTTGATGGTTTCAACCCTTGCGCTATGTGGATGCTGTCCTTCTTGCTAACCTTTGTGATAGCCACAAAGGACAGGAAAAGAGTTTTCCTAATAGGAGGCATTTTCATTCTTGTATCAGGCATTGTTTACTTCTTATTTATCACTGCCTGGCTTAATGTTTTCATCTCAGCAGCCACTATATCATTCTTCAGATTCCTGGCAGGCGGGTTCGCAATCTTCGCAGGTCTAATTAATATAAAGGACTTTTTTGCTTTCCAGAAAGGATTATCCCTCTCCATCCCTGCCAAGTGGCAGCCAAAGATTAAGAAGCGGATGAAACACCTGGCTAACGTTGCAACCGGCGCTGGCATGATTATAGGCGTGATAATCTTAGCCTTTACTATTAACCTGGTGGAGTTAATGTGCACTATTGGCTTCCCAGTCATCTACCTTAACATCCTAACTCAACACGGATTCCCAGTTATCATTAACTACTTCTACATCACCTTATACGTTTTAATGTACATGCTTGATGACTTCGTGATATTCCTTGTGGCAGTCTTTACTCTGTCATTGTTTGAAATGAAGAAAAAACACGTCAGGTACCTTAAACTATTCAGCGGTGTAATAATGGTAATACTGGCACTGATACTTATTATTAAGCCCGAGTTACTTATGTTCGGCTAGATAAAATAGGTTTTAAGGTCTTTGCTAGCCCTTATGGGTTTGTCATAACTTTTCACAAGTTTTTTAGTATACTCCCTGGCGCGCTTTAATAAATCAATTAATTCACTGCTTTTTTCAGGCATTATCTTTTCTATCTTTTCAAGATTCTTCTCTAACTGATAATCTGTTAAATCTTTTTTAAAAGCGTTATAATTATTAATAATTATTAGCCATACATTAAAAGCAGGAATCCTTGTTTCCTTTATTAACCTGCTAAGTATAATGTTATATTTATGTTCTAAGCCGGGGTGGTTTAGTTCAACATTTATTTCCCTATAAAACTCCTCGTTTCTTATATTTAGCTCTAGTAATTGATTCCTTTTTTCAAATGATTCTGTATTAATTACAAAGGCGTGTAACAATCTCTCTAGTTTAACATATTTTTCACTTAGGAACTTAAAAATCAGTAAATCAGATGTTTTTTTAACCAGTTTATTATCTAAGTATTCATTGACAAATGTTGAATCAACCCCTGTTATTTCAAAGAACTTCTTAAAAACATAATTACAAACTTGAGAGAGATGTTTTTCCAAACCAAGTAATTTTTTAACTTGGCTTTTAATGCCATTCTTTAAATTTAAATATTCTTTAACATGCCTTCCCTCAAGGCTCTGACTAGCGTCATCCACTATCTGCTTAAAGGTCTCAAGGTGTTTCTTATAATCCTTAATCATGGTTTTTGATGTGTAATCTTTGTTTAAAAGCATTGCTGTTAATTGCGAAAAAGATATTATAAGATAATTAGTACAAGTAATTAATGAGTATTGAGTTATTAGAGGAGATTGCAGGGATTTTTGAAAAAAAGGGTATTGATTACTGGGTTATTGGCGGGTACGCTCTTGATATTGCTGTGGGCAGGCTGACCCGGGAGCATAAGAACACTGATTTCTTAATTAAGATTGAGGACTCTGGCAGGGCTTCTAGAGCGCTTGAGAAAAAGGGGTTTGTTACAAGCTATGTTCATGACCGGATAGCTGCTGAAAAGGACGGCATGAAGGCTAAACTAATACCAATAGAGAAGACTGACGGCCACTACAGCATCCCAACCCTTAACGTATTTGCAGAGATTCCTAACTCGCTTATGAAACCAGTAAAAGGAAAGTTGAAAGGCAGGGCTTACAAGCGGGTGCCTAATGAGTTATTATACTTATTCACTCGCTACTCACCCAATCCGTCTGACGCTCTAATAGCTGATAACCTGAAAATCAATAAGAATTCATTAAAACAGATAAAAATAGTTGTGAGGCGCCGTTAAAAAAATGGTTAAACTGAAAAAACTAACAGCTTATCAAGTGCTTGACTCTAACGGCAACCTGACACTTAAAGTTAAAGCAGTGGCTGGCAGCTACGAAGCCAGCGCCATTGTCCCTTCAGGCAGCAGCCGGGGCATCCACGAGTCAAAAGTGATTAGTGCTGAGGCAGCTGTTAAGAGGGTTAACCTTCTGAATAAGGACTTGAAAAACAAGAAGTTAAGCCTTATTGACTCCTTAATAAGCGATGAGCCGGGCAACGTCTCAACAGGCATTAGCATAGCTGTTAACCGCTTGATAGCTAAGAGCAAGGGCAAGGAGTATTACGAGCTGCTTAAAGGCAAGACGCTGCCAGTACCCTTCATGAACGTTATTAATGGCGGGCTGCACGCCGGCAACGAACTAGCGTTCCAGGAGTTCATGATAGCTCCTCTTGGAAACACTTTTAAGGAGTCATTAATGATGGGCGCTCGGGTGTACCGCGAGTTAAGAGAATACCTTGAGAATAATTACGGCAGAGAGTCAATTAACGTTGGTATGGAGGGTGGTTTTGCCCCTCCAATGAAGAACGTTGAAGAACCATTGAAAGTCCTGAGAAAAGTATTATTCAACCTTAACCTTGAGAAGAAGGTCAGCCTTGCTATTGACGCCGCAGCCTCACAGTTCTTCAATAAAGACAAGTACGATGTTAATGACGAGAAACTAAGCCCTGATGAATTAATAAAGTACTATGAGAAGCTGGCATCTGAATATAACATAGTTAGTATTGAAGACCCGTTCCACGAGGATGACTTTGAGAGTTTCGCCCGTTTAAGAAGAGTGTTGAAGAAGTCATGGGTTGTTGGTGATGACTTATTAGTCTCTGACCCCTCGCGAGTCAGGCGCGCGGTTAATGAGAACTCCTGCAACTGTTTATTATTAAAAGTTAATCAGGTGGGGACTGTTAAGCGGGCGCTTGAGTCAGTTAATATTGCTAAGAAGCATGACTGGAAAGTAATGGTCAGCCACCGCTCAGGCGACTCGTGCGACTCCTTTATCGCTGACGTTGCTGTTGGAGTTAACGCGGGCATGATTAAATCAGGAGCGCCTGCGCGTGGAGAAAGAGTTGCTAAATATAATCGTTTGCTGGAGATTGAGGAAAAACTAGGGTCAAAAGCTCTTTATCCTTCTACCCTTTAATCACGCCTAGAGGTTTTAGCTTGGCAACCGGCTTGGCAATACCAGCTTTTTGACTTACCCTAACTACTTCGTCAACGTCCTTGTAAGCCCCTGGCGCTTCCTCACTGATACCTTTATAGCTCTTTGACTTTATTACAATGCCTTTGCCTGATAACTTCTCTTTGACCTTTTCAGCCCGCCACTGCTTCTTAGCCTTTGTGCGGCTCATCACCCTGCCCGCGCCGTGGGCAGTGCTGCCAAATGATTCCTTAAGACTTGACTCTAAGCCCACTAATACGTAAGAGACAGTCCCCATGGTGCCTGGAATAAGCACGGGCTGCCCCACGCTTTTGTAATTATCAGGCACTAACCTGTGACCCTTAGGCATGCACCTAGTCGCTCCTTTTCGATGAAGGTATAACTTCTTGCCGTCATGCTCCTCAACCTTGCAGATGTTATGGCAGAGGTCATATACTTGTTTTATGTTATCACTGCCTAGCACTTTTTTAAAACTCTTCCTAACGTAGTGAGCAATGACCTGGCGGTTGCACCAGGCGAAGTTAGCAGCCGCGCTCATGGCTTTAAGATAATTATCAGCTACTTTGCTGCCAGCAGGCGCGTATACTAACTCACGGTCAGGCAGTGACTTAACAAGGCCGGGGTTTGATTGTTCCATTAACCTTACGTAGTCGCTGCACACTTGATGGCCCAAGCCCCTGCTGCCGCAGTGAATCATGACAGTGATGTGGTCTTTTTTTAAACCAAAAGCCTTGGCAGTTGGTTCATCAAGCACTTCTCCAACCCGCTGCACTTCAAGGAAGTGATTGCCTGCCCCTAGGCTGCCGAGCTGGCTCCTGCCCCTGCTTATTGCTTTCTGGCTTACTAGTTCAGCATCAGCATCTAATCTGCCGTTATCCTCTGTGTTGTTCAGGTCATCTTCAGTTGCGTAGCCATTCTTTAAAGCCCACTTAGAGCCGTTATTCAAGACTTTTTTCAACTCAGCCTTGCTTAACTTTCCTATGACCCCGTCAACCCCGACACCTGAGGGCACGTTGTTAAATAACTCACTGATTAACTCCTTCATTTTGCCTTTAACATCTTCATAAGTGAACGAGGTCCTCATCAGCCTGACTCCGCAGTTAATATCATAGCCAATACCGCCCGGGCTGATGCCTCCTTCATGATAATCAAGCGCCGCAACCCCTCCTATAGGGAAGCCGTAGCCCTGATGCCCGTCAGGCATGCACAGGGCGTGCTTGTAAATCCCAGGCAGGTGCGCCACGTTCTTTATCTGGTCCAGGGTCTTATCCTGTTTAATTAACTCTAGCAGTTTTTCAGAAGCAAAAAGGTAAGCCGGCACCTTCATGCCGCCTGACTTTGGAATCATCCATTTATAATCAGTTACTTTTTCAAGTTTCACTATTTAATTTAATATTCATTCTTATTTAAAACCTTTTCAATCTGCTTTTTTCTGCGATTGCTCAGAGGATAGTGATTCTTATGTTTATAAAACAATCCCAGCACTTCCTTATCCTTTCTCTTGAAAGCCTCTTTAAAAACAGCGTTGCGGATTCTAGGCGACGGGCTGATAGTTTTAAGCTTGATTAAATCCCTTTCATTATCATAGAATCGACTAACAGCAGGAACCACCACGTCAATAATCCCTTTATCATACTGCAGTAATGATTTAACTAAGCTCTTAGTGGTCTTGTTATAATCTAGTAAACTAATTAATTCTCTCATGATTTGATTATTATTATAACCCCTGTCATCCAGTATGGCGAACCCAATACTGGTTAATAACTCGTCCTTGTCATTAATGAATGGCTGGTCGATAAAATCCTTAAGTGATTTATCCGAACCCGCCTGCCTTATTGACTTAACCATGCGGCTGGTTGATTCACGGCTTTTATAGCTTTTAACTATCTTGTTTTCAAGCTGTTCTCTGCGTTCATGCCTTAAACACAAATGCCAATACTTTTTTAAGAGGCTAAGTTCATAATCCATAACGCTTTTTTTAACAATCTCATTAACAGCTTCATCATTAAACAAGAAATTGTCAAGAGACTGATAATAAGGGGTTTTTTCCTTAAATGAATCTTCATCAACCACTTCATTATTATTAATTAAATCAAAAAAACTACCTGCTTTTTTAATATCAGGGTGCAGTTTATTAATATTAGGGAAGTTAATTAAAGCATTCTTCTGTCGGGGTGGTTTTTCTCCTCTTGTTGGGTCATAAAAGGGTTCAAACCGCTGAACAGCAAAAGCAGGCACTAAACTCTTCTTGTAAAACTTAAATAATTTGCTGCCTGTTAATTCAGTCATTATGGCAAAGAATTGTTAAAGTTTTTTATTAATTTTATGGTTCATTCAAATATGCTTGAGATTCTCTCACTGAGCCCCCTAAGGGTTTCCTGCATGTCCTTGAACTCGCTTAGTGTAGAGTTGCCTGATAATAACACGTCCATCTCGTTCTCAATTGTTTCAGTGGTGACTTGGGTTATTGTTGTCTGAAAATCACCTGTCACCCGGTTAACTATCAGTAACGCTGACAAAGTGATTATTGTTATGATAATGCCTGACACCACCATCATTAAGACCTTCTTCATGAAACGCCCTCCAATAAGTCTTTAACACTTGTCTCATCAACAGTGATGCTTAGAACCCGTGATATTAATTCTATTAAGCGGTTCTCTAACTCCCCTATCCTATTGCGGATATAGTTTACCTCTTCTTCTGAGGGGCTCTGGATAGCCTCGTCAATCTCCTGGATTAAGGTCAGGTAGTCAATATTATACTCTGATACAAGGTTGAGCAGTTCATTAAAGAACGCTGTTTTCTGTGAGTTATTAATTGATTCATAATAACGTTTAGCTTTACTTAATGATAGGGAGATATTCACAATTACTTCATCAAAACTTGACAACCGGGTCTTAATCTCTTTTAAAGCAGCTATGTAGTCAATAACCTCATTATGCTCCACGCTTACTAGTTCTGCTTGGCAGGTATTATTAGTACAGACTGCCAGGACGTTGGCGCAGGTTTTGCTGGTATCAGTGCATTGAGGATTAGTTAATCCTTGTTCTTTATTAATGACGCCGCAGCCCTTGAAGCAGATACAGTCATCATCACTGGAGCATTCAAAGGATTCATCCTTTGCCTCAATACAAGTATTATTAATGCATGTTAGGCTGTTTGGGCATCCTGCATCAATACAGCAATTAATTGAACTTTCATAATCCTCTATTAATCCGTTGCCGCAGTCCTCTTCAATCACGCACTTATATAATCCTATGTCAATTTTTTTGCACACGCCTACTTCGCAGCCAGCGTCAATACAGCAGCTGCCTGAGTCCTCGCCGTAATCAAGCACTCCGTTGCCGCAGGCAAACTCTTTGCAGACGTAATTACGAGGGTTATAGTAAACATCTGCGAAGGTTTCCTGAACTATGTTGCCGTTTGCTGGAACACAATACTCTTCTTCAGGGCACCCAGTGTCAACACAGCAATTAGTTGAGTTCTCGCCCGGCTCTAATACGTTGTTGCCGCAGAAAGCATTATTCTCCGGTACACACCCCTTGTTATTTGAGTATATTGAACTGATGTTGCAAGTTAGACCCTGGCTGCAATTACAATCAATTGATGTCTCGCAGTTCTCGCCGATAAGTAAGTTGCAGACCCCGTTGTCAGCGCACTCCCTGGCAGTGCAGTCAACCGGGCATGAACTGCATTCACCCTGCTCGCATTCACGGTTACCGCAGCACTTACTAACCCCTATAGGACAGGTCAGTCTTGGAACGCAGCCAATATTATCTGACCGCTGGTTGTCAGGATTGCATTTCTCGCCAGGCGCGCAGGCACAGGCAGGGTTAACCAGGCAGTTATCACCCAGCTTGCAGATATGAATGTTATAATAATTAGTCTTGTTCAACACGCAGCCGTTAGGCAGTGCCCTTGGATGAGACATGTTGCAGAAGTAACCATTAGGGCAGCTGCAGTCATTAGGGTTTGTCTGGCAGTTTTCCTCACCCCTGCACCTGTTATCACTAAGGTTCTCGTACAACACGCATCCCTGCTCATCAGCGTTAGCATTACCTATGTCGCAGAAGGAGTCTTCAGGGCAGGCGCAGTCAAGCGAGTTATTGCAGTTTTCGCCCTCGTAACAGACACCGTCATTATAAGTGGTTTTATTATAATCTGTTATCACTGTGACGCATCCTTTAAGGTCTGCATTAACTTGTCCAGGGTCGCACACTTTATCCTGAGGGCAGGCACAGTCAACAGGCGAGTTGCTGCAGTCTTCAGCATTAGTGTTGCAGTAACTATCATTATAATTAACAGATGAGACGGTGACGCAGCCCCTATAATCAGCGTTATTATTATCTGGGTCGCATGTTAAGTCTTCAGGACAGGCGCAGTCATTAGAGTTCTCGCAGTTCTCCGTTGAATCACAGACCCCCTCCCCTCCCTCGCAATCATTTTGCTGGCACCACTCATTACCTTCAAGCACGCACCAGTGATTGCCAACACCCTCGCACTCAGTCTTGTTAAGACAGTTCCAGGGCTTATTAACCGAGCAGGCAGGGCAAGGTTCTTGAGAACAGTAATCATTGCACCAGTAACCGTTAGCGTTCAGACATAAATCCTTAGTCTGGCATAAGCCTATATTGCTAGGTGAGCAGGTGGATGAGTAAAAACACCAGCTGACTCCTTCTTCATCAACCAGCCACTCGCCGTGGTTATTCTCACAATCACTCTTGGTTTTAGAGTAGCAATAACCATCACCCTCGCTGTCAGGGTACCAAGCGCCGCCTTTTTTCTCACAGGACTCCCTGGTCTGGCATACCCATATGTTTTCCTGAGTGCATTTAAGGCATAAAGGGTTTTCACAATATTCAGTGCACCAGTAGCCGCTTACATTAAGGCATGACTCTTCAGTCAAACAATTAATAGGCTCTTCAGGCGTGCATGGCAGAAGGCACTTGTCAAGACAGCAATCACACTCATTTAATGAAACTAACTGGCCGCTGCACTGCATTGTGTCGGGGCAGCACTCGCCGTTTAGTTCGCTGCAGTTTAAAGGCGTTCCATTATCATGAATAAGGGGTGTGCATAGACAATTGCTTAGATTGCAGAAGGAATCATTGCCGCAGTAATTAGGAGTGTTAACCTGGCAGCAGGAGCCGATTGTTCCAAGAATGATTAGTAAGATGCTTACTAAGATGATTTTTTTAAACAAACGCTCTTCACCTAGGATTAATTAAAAGAATTATATCTTTAAATATCTAGTACTACCTGAGCCATGCCCTCTTTAACAATCATGTCATGATAAGTGACCGCTTTGACAAGATTTCTTAATTCATGACTGTCTTTTATCTTCTCACCCCAGACTTCTGCCTTAAGCGAGTGATTACTAATCTCTACCTTGAACTTGCTGAACAAGTAATTATTTGCTTCGTGAAGAACTAATAATTCTTCAAGAAAGTCATAAAGTAATGATTTTTTATCCTGGGCTTCCAGACTGAATTCTTTCTTGACTTTTAGCTTAACTTTCTTGGTGTCAGTTATTGCTTCAAAAAAAGCCATAGCCGCGTTCTCAAATACCTCGTTAATATTGCTGCCATAAGCCCTGAATTTAATATCTGCTGTGTGCTCAAGGAACTTGAACTTCATCTTTAATTGTATTCTTTCAAAATATTTAATAATTGTTCTTTCCTTTAACTATTGAATGTATGATTTGATAATAATTGGGGCTGGCAGCGGCGGTTTAAGCGCGGCTGTTTACGCCAGGAGGTTTTTAATGAAGACCTTGGTGATAGGTGAGTTAATGGGTGGTTTATTAACCACTACTCACTTGGTTGAGAACTGGCCCGGCGAGAAAAGTATCAGCGGCACTGAGTTAATGAATAAGCTGGAAGCGCATGCTCGTTCCCTAGGCGCTGAGATGATTAATGATAAAGTGACTAGTGTTGAAAAAAAGAAAGAAGGGTACTTGATTAGGACTAGTGATAAAGAGTACAAGGCTAAATCACTAATAATATCAACCGGCACAGTTCACCGGGAGCTTGGGGTGAAGGGTTGTAAGAAGTACGCTAATAGGGGTGTTAGTTACTGCGCTGCCTGCGACGCGGCTTTTTTTAAGAATAAAGTAGTGGGGGTGGTTGGCGGTGGTGACAGTGCTGCTAAGGAATCATTATTGCTGACAGAGTATGCTAAGAAGGTTTACATTATTAACCGTGATGATGATTTAACTGCTGAGCCGATAAATCTTCAGAGGGTTAATGAGAAAATAAGCGAGGGCGCTATTAAGTTAGTTTCAAACGCTGAGGTTAAGGAGGTTAAGGGCGATGGTGAGAAGGTTACCGGCGTATTGCTGGATAATGGGAAAAAGTTATTGCTTGACGGCTTGTTTATTGAAATAGGTTCCACTCCTCAGACAAGCTTGGCAGAGTCAATAGGGGTTGAGCTTAATGACAAGGGTGAAATAATCATTGATAAGTTGTCAAGAACTAGTGTTGAAGGGGTTTTTGCAGCAGGCGACTGTGTTAATCACCCTTACAAGCAGGCAATAATAGCATCGGGTCAAGGTGTTAATGCTTCTTTCAGTGCTTATGACTATCTTAATAGGAAATAGACATAATTATCTATGACTACATTATAAAAAGATTTAAAAAAAGTAATCACTTATCAGTGAATACTTTATAACCTGTGGGGGGTGTATAAACGTGTCTAAAGGTATAGTAGTAAGAGAAGGGGTTGTGGATGTTAAGAAGGTTAAAAGGTATGCTAGAAAAAATAATATTCCTTTTATTGACTTAAGACAAGGAATGAACTTTGCGAATATTGACCAGTTAAACAGGCATTTAACACTAGCTATTAGCAATGTTTACCGCAGACCAATTAGGGCTAATGTTGATTCATTCTTTAGAGGCGAGTGTTTTGGCAAGAAATTCGTTGCAGTAGTGCCCCATAACTTTGTTAATGACTATGCAATAACCACTAAAAAGTCGCCGGCCACTATCCTGAATGCTTTATGTGATAATGAGTCAATGTTAATGTAAGGTTATTACCTCTTTTCCTTCAAACGCTTTTTTAATTAACTTATCCAGCTTTAATGGTTTCTCAATTTTTTTAATCATGTCTAAATCAGCCTTGGTTTCAGGATGTTTTGCTATTAAGTAACTGCAGCAATCACTGTAAGGTTTAATACTGGTCTTGTAAGTGCCAATCATCTTAGCTATTCTTATTATGTCCTGTTTATCCCTGCTTAGTAATGGAGCGTAGACGTTCTCTTTAGTGGCTCGCCAGATAACCTTTAAGTTCTCCAGTGTCTGGCTGGCTACCTGCGCCACGTTGTCACCTGTGACAAACCCCAGCGCTTTATCCTCTTCCAGCAGTTTCTCTGCTATCTTGAACATTAACCTGCGGTAAATAATCATTCGCTGCTTCGCAGGCACGTTCATTATTACCTGCTGCTGTAATTCAAGGAACGGGATGGTGATGACCTTAGTCCTGCCTTGATAAGCTGACAGTTTTTCTCCAAGCTGAACTATTTTTTCCTTAACCCCTTTTTTCTTGTTATAAAAGTGTACTATTATTACCTCGCAGCCTCTTCTAA
>WJKC01000032.1 GCA_014729335.1 archaeon
AAGCACTTGTTCAAGGCCACGCCAACCACTGGCTGGTGGGAGGGCAGGTCAATAGTATACCCCGCGCTTTTATACGGCTCAACAATACTATTTGGTTATAATGAGTTAATAATCAGGATTGTTAACTTATTATTCGGGCTTGGTTTCACACTGAGCTCTTATTATCTTATCAAAGAATTATTTGGCAGGAAGTACGCTGTTATCAGCGGGTTCATCACTGCCTCCCAGTGGGTATTTCTTTACTGGTCTTTAAGGATTACTATTGGGGTGCCGAGCGCTTTATTCCTAACGCTCAGCGCCTTGTTATTCCTTAAGAAGGATTATAAGCTTAACCTGTTAAGCGGCGCGCTCCTGGGCTTAGCGTTCACTATCAGGTTCACTGCGGGTATTGCAGGCATCGCCTACTTGGCTTATAACCTAGTATCTAAGAAGTTCAGATTAAAGGATTACTACTGGGTTATAGGTGTTTTAATTGGTGCTGCGCCTTTGATGATTTATGACTTAGTTGTCTACGCTAACCCGCTTCACTCTCCTTTAGAGTTCTTAAGATTTAACTTAAGCGCCAGCGGCGGGTCGCAGGCTGGCAGCCAGTTCTACTACCTAATGTCAATGTTAGTTAATTACGGTTTGGTGATGGGTTTAATAGTGTTCCTTGGTTTCATATCACTGGTTTTTAAGTTAAAGAACAAGAAGGTATTATTCACTGCTATCTACTTGGTTACGTTCATTAGTTTTTACTCCTTAATTACTAGTGTTAAGGAGTTAAGGTTCTTAATCCACCTGCTTCCTTTAATGGCTGCCACCTCAGTTCTTGGTGCTAACTTAATTATCAGCTCATTAGTTAAGCGTAAGAGGCTTGTTAAATACGTCCTCGCTACAGTTATGGTGTTAATAGTTATTGAGAACCTGCCAAGCGCTTATAATAACATAAACGCTGTGAAGGACTCATACCTTGAAGTGAAACAGGCAGGCAGGTTCTTAAGGGATTATGACGGGAGGGTGATGAGCAACAGCGTCCCTCAAATAACTTATTACAGCGAGAACCCAACTTATAACTTCCCTAGTAACGAGACAGCTTTTATTCAAGAAGCAAGTGATTACTCGTTCGTGATGGTGAGCGCTTATGAATCACACCCTGAGTATACTTACACGCTTAATCACTCTTTCCTGGTCCCGATTAAGGCTTACCCATCACCACAGGACGCCCGGCTGGTAATCTATCAAGTCCAAGAGCAGTAATAAATCGCCATCTGGTGGCCCGCAGTTATTGTTACCTGAGGCAGGTAGGTAGTATTATACACTATTGTGCAGTTATCAGCCACTTTATGATGAACGTGGTCTGGGTAGTCAATGAAGTAAGTAACGTTCCGGTAGCGAAGGTACTCGGCGTGGGTGCCGTTAAACTCCCTTTTCTCAGGGTTGATTAAGCCGAAGGTGTCAACTAGGTATCGGTTGCCAATGAACGCGGGCGCTCCAATATCAGTTGTGCCAATAATATCCCAGGTCTCAGTGTTATTAATCAGCCAGTAAGCCATTGCCACCTCGAATTCATTTATGCTATAAACGTTGTGAGCGTAAACCATCTTCCATAAAGGGTACTGGTTCAGGATAATAACTAATGGTATTATCATCACTAGTGCGGGGGCTAGTTTCTTTAACCTGAAACTTACGCCGCTTAGTTTCAAACTCTTAGATGGGGTTACTGACTCAACAAACCTGAACAGGTAGAAAGCAACCAAGGTTATTATTGGGAAAACTGGCATGTAGTACCTGCCAAAACCAGTCAGGTTAGGAATAGCTACTCCGTAAACAAACATGAAGATGAAAGCCAGCAAGGCTTCAGGGCTGACCTTCTTCTTTAAAGCAAAGTATAATACTGCTCCGCCAATGAACAACCAAGGCAGGTAGTAGTGTCTTCCAAACAAGTCCAGCACCTGGATAACGAATGGGAATCCCCTGAAGAAGTTTGACAAGCTGGTCTCGCCCCCCTTCATGTAGAAAGTTGCTGGCAACGGCTTGCCTGAGTATAACAGGTTAAGTATGGGCCATGGAGTTATTATTGCTGCAAATAATGCTAGCTGGACTAATATCCTCTTACCCTCTTTAACACCCAATTTCTTAGTCCTGATAGTCTTAAACAAGTATAGTAATAGTATTGTGCCCGGGAACACCACCAGACCCTCGGGTCTTGTGAGCCCTATTAACCCTCCCAGCACTGCTGCAGCGTAGGGCTTCTTTTCCCGGTGGGCTATGAGCATCCAGACTATGAGGGCTGCGAATAATGACATCTCCATGCCGCTGAGTGTGCCCCATATTAAGTGGTACTCCAGTGACAGGAAAGAGCACAGCACCAGGCTGCTCCACTTGCTTTTAAAATAGTACTTCTCAGCCAGGTAGTAAACTCCTACCAGGGCTAGGAAGTAGAACAGCGTGGCAGTCACTTTTGATATAATGAGGAACGCTGTCAAGTAGTTTGGGAATAAATAGAAGGTCAGGTTATAAACCAGCGCCATGACCAACACCCATAGTAGTGTTGAAGCGCCAGTGGTGTGCTCGCCAGGGTTGTACTCCAGAACCCTGCCTTGTGCGAAGTTACGGGCGAACTGGAACCCGATGTAAGCGTCGTCTAATGGCACGCCGAACGGTGTGACGCTTGTAGCATAGCCCTCAAAGTCAAATCGCGTGATTAATAATAGTAATGGGATTATGATGAAGAATAGTTTATGCTCTAAAACGTATTCCTTAATCTTCTTCATTAGACTAGTTTAATAATAGAAACATTAATAAATTAATCGCCTATGAATCTTTTTAGAATGAGCAAGGTAGCTTTTTGTAAGGTTAAAAAGAAGAACCGGCAGGGTTTGTTCAAGGCTGTCTGGCGGGCAATGGACCTGGCTGACTGGAAGAAGCATGTTAAGGGTAAGAAGGTTTTTCTTAAGATTAACGGCATCAGCGACCAGGTAGTGCCTGGTCAGTGCACTAACCCATGGGTTATTGAAGCAGTGATTAAGAAATTGCAGGATGAGATTAAAGGCGTTGAGATATCAATGGGCGACGCTGACCTAGCTGCCAGCGAGCAACTTGATGAAGCTGCCCGTGTCTGGGGCTTCAAGGACTTGGCAGAGAAGTACGGCGTGAGGTTTGTTAACCTTAGCCGGGACAAGTTAGTTAAGAAGAAGATTAAGGGGAAGATTTTCGAAGAACTTCATATTCCTAAGTCAGTATTGGACGCTGACACTGTAATCACCATGCCTGTATTAAAGAGCCATTGCTTAACTCATCTTACTGGCGCGTTGAAGAACCAGTGGGGCGTTGTGCCGCGCGTAAGGCACCAGTACCACTTAGTGGTTAACCAGTGCATTGCTGATATTAACAAGTTCTTATCTAACATCACTTTTGTTGTCATGGACGCCACTATGTGCATGGAGGGCAATGCCCCCAGGACAGGCGTGCCTAAGGAGTGCAACCTAGTGATTGCCAGTCATGACAGGGTCTCAACTGACACCGCTGCTGCTGACTACATGGACCTGCCTTCAGAGGATAACCCTATGATGATTCGGGCTGAGGAGATGGGTGTTGGCGAGAGGAAGTATAAAAGAGTGGGCGACAGGGTTAAGAAGAACCCGTTCCTTAAGCCTGAGCCTGGCAAGCAGCCAATATTCCTTCTTGAGATGAAGCTTAGGAAGGTGCCTGTTATCAAGCAGTTAATCTTTGACACGCCAATATTCAAGTTCTTTGCCTGGGGCGCGACCAAGTATAACACGTGGTGGTGGTATAACCGCAAGGGCAAGAAGTACGCCATGGATGTGTGTGAGAATTCTTGGATGAGCCGCATCTACAAGCCCCTCTGCAGGCGCGCCGGGTTAAAGGTTTAATACTTTCTTAGCAACTACCTGCCCTGACATCAGGGAGTTATTCATACTCCTCATGTAATCAGGTGACGTGACTTGGATGCCCGCGTTGTAGAAACCCCTTATCGGCGTCTCGTACTGAGGCTTGTAATCCTTGTATTCCTCATCGCAGAACGGGTCAGCGTAAGTGGAGCGCGTGACGCGAGCCCACTTCACTCTTATATAGGGGTACATCTCTTTCAAACGCTTAATAAATAATTTCTCCACCTCTTTATCCTTCATGCTCCATAACTCCTTGGTCGGAGCGTAGCTGAACACGAATGAAAGCTTGAAAGGGTAATCATCATTCAAGTAGGTGTGCTGTATGATGCCACCGAAGTCCTTGCCAAACACGTTAGTCCAGTAGAAGTCATCCAACGGCTTGTCATGAGCCACCACTGCTGATAAGTGCTTGATGAACCTGACCCTCCTCCACTTATTCCTTAACTCGCGGGTCAAGCCTCTTGCAAGTTTCAGGAACACCGGCATTGGGATGGTGTTAATAAGGACGTCGTACTCTGCTTTCTTCCTGCCGTACTTAACATACTTCTTTTTCAAGTCAATCTTCTTAACTCTAGCTCCTAACTCTATCTTAGAATCATTATCCTCAACCAGGTAGTCAACAATCTGTTGAATCCCGCCCCTTGGGTAGCCGAAGTAACTGGTTGACTCCTTAGCAGCCAATCGGGTCGCGAGCCACTCAGCCCCGATATCCTCCAACGGCATGCCGAACTTATTATACATTAAGGGCGCGAATACCTTCCTAGTCACTTCTTTGCCAGCCATCTTATACAACCACTTCTCAGCATCCAAGCCCCTGAGCTTAGACCAGTCGCGAGGGATGTAGAACTGGGCGCCGAAGAGTCCGAAGCGGATGCGCGCCGGCAGTGAAAGATAATCCCACGTAATTAGTTTCAGAGGATTAGTGAAGTCAACCGTCTCGCCATTAACATAAATGCCCATCTTCACTTTCTGCCACTCCTTGATAGGCGAGCCGGCTTTTCTAAGGTACTCCTTAGTAACCTCTTCCTGCTTGAACACGTGATGATAGAACCGGGGGATGTCATAACCGTCCTTTTTAAAACTTGAAGCCAAGCCACCGGGCTTGCCGCGCTTCTCCAACACTAAGACGTCATGCTCCCTGCTCAGGATTTGACTAGCAGCCAGGCCTGTGAGCCCGGCGCCGAGAATAATGATTTTCATAAAGAGTTCACAACAAACTTTACTTTTTAAAGTTTAGTGTAACGCCATTAAGGGGGCGTCATAGTCAGTGCAGAAAGACCTGCCAATAGACGGCGAGTCAACGCAGTGAGGCGGCTCCTTAGAGTCATTAATGCCGGTGTCATAAACCCTTATCCTCCCAACAACATCTGACTCATAAACACCCACCAAGTTGTAGTGATTAGTGATGAATAACACGTGACCCTCATAAGAGTCAACCTCCGCGTCATCAGTGATGAACTCATCATCACCAACAACTACTACGCGGTTAACCCGCTCCTCATCTATCACCTGCTGCGAGTTGCTTGACTCAAAAACCGTTGGCCTGAGAAAACGAAGGCTAACCCCTGAGTCCCTGATAAGCGACTCGTACATCAAGTAGCTGGAGTAAGCCATTGCTGTCTCACTAGCCACTAGAATAGTGCAGTTAGGGCAGTTGCTGATTAAGTCAGCAGCGACAGCGCTCATCGGCACTGAGGGCTTAGGGAAGAACAACGGCGTCTGCAACACCAGCATCAAGACAATGGTGAAGACGCCGACTACTTTATCGCGGTTAGATTTTAAGCCAGTGTAAACCCTTGACAAGGCAAGGGCTAGCAGGGGTGACAGGACCACGACGCTGTTAAGGACCCGGCGGTCAGCCTTGTCACTCATCAAGGTCACCGCAAGGAAAGACATCAGGATATAGAATAACACTCCCTTGTAACCCCTCTTGTAAGAATAGTACAAGCCTACAAAGATGAAAGGCAATGCCATCAAGGAGTAATTATTAATTATTATCTGCCAGTAGTAAAGCCAGCCGCTAAGCTCGTACCACTGGGGGTCGCCCTGGCGGTCAATGTAATAAGTCTGCTTCCGGGGGTAGTCAAGGAAGATAGTGTAACTGCCAGAAGCGGTTATCAAGGCAGCGTAAGGAACTAGTATGACAAGCAGGCCCAGCAGGTACTTCAATCGCTGTCGCTTCAAGTTCTTCAAAACAATTAAGGAAAAGACGCCAACGTAAGGCAGTGAGACGTCCTTAACTAGTATGCTTAAGCCGAAGAAAAAACCGCTGAACAAACCCTTTTTCTTATAATAAAAGTACATTCCGAGCATGAAGAAGAACAAGCTTGGGATTTCAAGCATCACGGTCACTGATGAGCGCACAAAAAAAGCTGAAGTGGCAGTGAAGATGGCTGACAACAAGGACACTTCCTGCTTATTAGGCTCGTCCTTGAAAAGCAATAAGGTAACGTGGTAGGTTAAGATAACTGTCAGGACACTGAACACGAGGGTCACCAGCTTCATCAACATTATTGAGTGAGGCATGATAAGGAATAATAAAGCATTAATCAAGTGGTAGAGCGGCCCGTTAAGGAACATGAACTTAGGGTAGTGAACGTAGTAAGCCTTGGCGTAAGAATAGAGCTTAACAGGGTTAAGAGTCGGGCTGGAGGCGTAGTCAGTTATTAACCGCTCAAAAAAAACCCCGGTCATAGCGTAAGAAGCCTCGTCAGAGTCAAGGTGCCCGGGGTTAATGCTGAAGAACAAGTAAGCAATGTATACTGATAGGAATAAGTAGAACAACTTATGCTTCTTAAAATAAGCCTTTAACTTCATGAGAGAATACTCTAAGTACTAACTTAAAAACATTACCTTAAAAAAAGATTAGTTATTATTCTTTACAGAAAAACAATGTTTAAAAAATATTAAAAAATAATCTTTGTTAAAAGATGACAATTAAGAATTTCAGTGTCAGCGGATTTGGAGGAGAATTATTATTCACGCTGGTTAATAACAAAAACGCTGCAAACAGGGCAGCGTTTCATTTTGCCCAGTACATAACAGCAAAAAATGATGACCCAGAGCACCCCTATGTTCTATTC
>WJKC01000033.1 GCA_014729335.1 archaeon
GCCCCGTGCTTGTCAAACTGCACATGCTTAATCAACAAGTTACCTAATTCACCAATCCGGCAGCCAGACTCGTAAAGAGTGGAGATTAATGCTTTATCACGCTCGTACTTAGCCCCAGCAATCAATTTTTTGATTTCATCCTGGGTTAAAATCTCCTCAGGCAACCGCTTAACATTCTTAGACGAGACATTAATCCAACTAACACACGAAGGCAAATCATCACTATCATGAACCCACGCAATAAACTTACGAAGAACAGTCTTATACGTAACCTTAGTCCAGAGTTTATAATCAGTGGCTTCCAAGTCACCAATCAACTTAACAAAATCAGCCTTAACCATGTCCTTAAAACACTTACTAACCCTTAAACCAAAATAACGCAACACGTACAAGTAACGCTCAATACGAGCCTTAGATAAACCACTAGCCAATGAAAAATTAACAAAACCCTTAACTAACTCCTTATTCTCAACACTAACACCACTACTCTCCAAGCGGTTAAGAGCGTACTCGTACTTCTTGTTCCAGTCATGAATTCCCATCATTTCAACCAACTAAAACATTACAGGAAGTATAAAAAGTAAAAGGGTGTGGCTGTAACCACGCAGTAACTAGAGCCACTGGCCGGATTTGAACCGGCGACCAATCGCTTTCTGGACTGCCTCGCATTTGAATGCGAGCGGTGTTCACGCGAAGCGTGAAAACAGAGCGCCGTAAGGCGCGCAGTGTACAAGGCGACCACTCTACCAACTGAGCTACAGTGGCTTAGATTGAAATAAATTAAAGAACCTTTTAAATAAATTACGGCAAAGAAAGAGAAAAAAAAATTAAATTGCTGTCTTCCGGAAAGGACAAAAAGCCAGCAAAAAAAAAATAATAAGAGGAATTTGAGTGCGACTCACTCCCAGTGGGAAACTGAAATCGTGAATGGTTTGCCTATACGACTAAACCTTGTCAAGCATTACTGCCCAACCACCCAAACCCCCCATTAAATACAATCACAACAAGGACTTAAAAAAGCATAAGTCGAAAAAAGAACGTAAACTTCTCATGGAACTAGTGGTTAACATCAAGTGAAGGGCTAATCAAAAAAAAATCACCAATTATTTTCAATATTGAAAATAATTAAATTTTCCTAAACAGTTAAGATAAAGTTTTAAAACCCTAAGAATGATTACTAGCTTGCATGGAGTTTGAGAAAAAAGTAAGGAACGCAGTTAAAAAATTATTAAAAAAAGATGAAAAGATAATGGTAGCCCTGAGCGGGGGCAAGGACTCAATGACTATACTGAACTTACTAAGTGAATGGGGCTATAATGTGGAAGCGTTAATGATAGACGTTGACATGGGCTCAGTGTTTGATAAAAACAGAGCAAACGCTGAGAAACTATGCAAAGAATTAGGAGTCAAGTTACACTTAGTGAGCGTAAAAGAAGAATTAGGAAAGAGCGTGCGTGAGTTGCAAGCTGATTCCTTAATGAGCAACTGCATGGTGTGCGGCGTGATAAAAAGATACCTATTAAATAAAAAGGCGCGGGAGCTGGGAGCGGATAAGTTAGTCACCGGCCATAACCTTGATGACAACGCAGAGAGCGTGATAATGAACGTGGTAATGGGCAACCCAAGGGCCTGCATGAACCTGGGAGAGGAAACAGGCGTGATAGAGCACGACTTATTCGTGAAAAAAGTGAAGCCATTAAATAACATAAGAGAAGAGGAGATAAGAGATTACTCAGAGAAAGAAAAACTACCAGTCAGCTACGATAACTGCCCGAGGTCAAGCAATGCTTTCAGACGGTGCGTGAAGAACTTATTAAAAGAATACAACTTCAACCAGGAGAACATCATAGAATACTTAAAGAGGATTCAGCCAATAATAAAAAATAAATACCAGACAGAAGAGGAGTTAAGAACCTGCAGCGGGTGCGGCGAACCAAGCAGAAAAGAGACTTGCAACGCTTGCAAACTAGTCTAATTTGAACTTGTCAACCTTAGTTGTTAAAAGATAAGTGCAGAAATCACGTTGAAAACCACTCTCAACATAAGCCTTAACCTCAACCTCTTTTAAAACCCTGCCAGGCAGTTCCCCCAAATCAGCGTCCTCACCGCCAAGGATTAAGAAACTATACTTACTCTCAGTGTCAACATTAAAAACGTTATCAAAATGAAAAAACCGACCAAGTGATTGAACAGCTTTAACCCTAGCCTCAGGGATGGTGAAACCCCAGATATAAGTAATTCCCTGCGGCAGTGCTCCATGATGCTTAAGCTCAAATTCATCAATCTTATTAAACAACTTCTTAAACTTCTTCTCAAGCCTTTTATTAAGAGTCATGTATTCCATAATAATAACAGATTATACAAAGTGTTTTTTAAAGGTTTCTATTTTTCAATCATAATAATTGCCATCCCAGTAACCAGGCGGGAAACCAGGGTTAAAAAAGCCGTCAGCAACGTCAAGAGTGAAAAATAACGGCTTCTTAACAGTTGAAGCAGCCAGTTTCAAGTACAAGTCACCCACCCTGTTAAAAGAGGCAAGGCAGGTATCATAACCCGCCTCCTGCAACAATACATCACAATGGTCTGCTAGTGAACGCATAGAGTCAGCATCACAGGATAATAACCTATCACCAAGGTTAAAGTCGTAGTGCTCAGGGTTATCGCAGAACTCAATAAGAATGTTATCAAAACCAACCAGTGAATCTAATAATACATAAGGGAAGCGTGCACGGGACTCCTTATCACACAACCGTTGAAGAACCACGGTGTCAAAAGACTGCATTAACAAGCTAAAATCAAGGGTCCTGACATCAGCCCTAAGCCAGTCAACACTGGATGCATTAAGCGGGCGCTCAGCAAGGTCAACGCATAAAACCCGGTAAGCATGGCTTAAAAGAACAGGTATTGAAGCCTTATCCCCAGTGCCAAGAAACAAGACGCCCTGGTCTACAATGGACTTAACTTCGCTCTCAACCAACCGCGGGTACTTAGCTCTCATCTAAAAAAACATGAACTATAAATGGTTTTTATAAAATTAACGGAGAGTGCTCATGAGACTATACAAGCCCTTAAAAAACAAGAACACTAACAAGACGTAAGCAAGCGCCTCCAAACCATCAAAATTAATCGCGTACAAGGCTACTAGGGCTGCAAGGATGTCAATCAAGCTCATCAAAGTGAAAAACATATCAAAAGATTAATAGAAACTAATCACTTTTTAAGCTTTAGCATGAACAAGGCAATTATTAAAGATGACGCTAAGCCAATAATAAAAGGGTAGACAGGGTTAAAGTCGTATAATAAGCCCATGAACAAGCCGCCAGGGATGGCAACCAAGCCGGTAATCATCTGGAAAGTGCCGATAATACCTCCGCGACGATTCTTAGGTGCTAACTCGCTCACAATAGTCTTCTGAACAGGGTCAAAAACCGCTAAGTAAAGACCAAATAACAAGAACATTGAGAGAATAGAGCCCATGAGCGCTGCAACGCAGGTGAGAGCGAATAAACCAACACCAATAATCATCACCTTAAAACGACTTACTTTGTCACTAAGCCTGCCAAACTGGTAAGCAGCAATGAAGTATACAATGTTCAACAACAAGTACATCAAGGTGGTGTCCTGGGTGCCGAGCCCAGCGTCACGGGCAAAGACTATTAGGAAGGAGTAAGTCACTGAGAAGAAAACAAAGAAAGACATCAGGATTAAGAAGTTGCGGAGTAAGGGCTTCATCTCCAGGCTGAAACCTTTAAAAACACTCCTGCCCCTGCGCTCCTCTACAAAGAAATAAATAATAATCACGCTGATGAAACTAGGAATAACCGCGAGTAACAATATATTGCGGATAGTGAGTATATTAATTATCAGCAAGGTTACAAGCGTGCCTACCAACGCGCCGAGGGTGTCCATGCTGCGCAATAAGCCGAAAGACCTGCCCCTCTCCTTCTTAGTTGTTATCTCAGCCATCATCGCGTCACGAGGAGCGCCCCTAATCTTGCCAAAACGATCCAACACCTTGAAAGGAATAACAGCCCAGTAACTAGGGGATAAGTAATAACCCAGTCGTGACAAGCCGCTGAAAGAGTAACCAGCGACAATGAAGGGTTTGCGCTTGCCAGCCCGGTCGCTCCACCAGCCAGCCAAGCCCTTGCTAACAGCCACGACCGCGATGGCGATGCCGTCAATCAAGCCTAAGAGGGCGACGTTAGCCCCGAGGATGGAGGTGAGGAAAATGGGCCAGATAGGCGCCACCATGTCGCTGCCAAGGTCATTAAAAAAGGATGCGAGGCTGAAAGACCATAAAGAACGCTTACCACCCTCACGCATAACTATATAAAAAGGGCTGAGAGTTTAAATACTAATAGTGGACTCCCGGATGATGAGATTATCCCTAGATGAAAACGCTGTGACTAGATGATTAAACCGACCCCAGGCTGACGGGAACACTACCTTAATTTCTTCCTGAACTCAGCTATCTCCTTCTCACTAACACTGCTAGGACCGCCCCCGCCATACTTCCTGAACATTAAGTAAGCAATCACGCCAATAAGTATTAAGTATAAGATGCCCAGCAGCCAGGGCATTAGCTGAAGAAACTGCATTGTCTGATTAAGCTCCACATCCTCCTCAGACGCTGCCCCCTGCTTCAACCCCTCAACCATCATTAAAGCCTTAAAGATAACAATGAACACGAACATGCCGACAACGAAAACAACAGTTAAAACTAACAATAGTTTCAACTCAGGTATATCAGGCATTAAGATTAGATAAGAACCCTGAAAATTTAAGCTTTACAGCGCATAAAGTACAAGTCACCACAGGCACTTTTCCGCTCCTTAACTAGTTTATAACCATTTGATTCCAGGAATTTAATGCAGTTATTCCTAAGACTAGGAGAATGGTACTCAACCACTACGCGTTCAATCAACGGCAGGACAGATTTAGAACTCTTAAGAACACCCAGCTCTGAGCCCTCAACATCAAGCTTAAGAATACCAACCCGCTCCATCCCGTGCTCATTAAACAACTCAGGCAGGGTGGTTGACTCAACCCTAATCCTCTTAACGCGTTCAGGGTTAAGCCATGACCTATCCTGCAAGCCAATATCAAAAGATGCAATAGCTGTTGCCTCAGGCACCACCTCAAAAGTAACATAACCCGACTTTGCAGTAACTGCCTTGTTAACAAGCGTGACCTTGCTTAACTGATTATTAGCCACGTTCCGTTTAAGAACCTCAAAAGTAGGCTTAACTGGTTCAACAGCAATAACCCTTAAGTCAGGGTTGTTTTCTTTAAGAAACAGGGCGTAGTAACCCTCATTAGCACCAAGGTCAACCACCACTCCGGCGTCGCTGCCGTCAAAACCTTCACAATCAACATGAGCCTTGTCGCGGAAAACCTCAACATAAGTCATTAAAGAAGGCATCAGGCTCCCACGCCTAAGTGATAATAAATGACTCCCAACTTTGATATTAATAAAACCCTCATCACCGGGTACTGATTTATTAACAAATATTTCACGCCAGTTCCTATAAACTAGCTTATACTTGGACTCGTCCTTAATCCTTGACTTCAAGAACTTAAGGTCAGCCTCTCCCTTAATCATATAATATCAATCCCAGGGCAGTTATAACTAATCCACTGCTTGTAGCGGGGCTCGCAGTAATCTGAGAATTCCTCAAACTCGCAGTTAATCCACTTATAGTCACCCTGTTCAAAATATTCCTGAGGGCAGGAGAAAGTAAGGTTAGAAACCACTTTAGAACAGTTAATCAACGGCTCCCATTCCATGAAGATAAAAGTACGGCACCTAGTGGTCATGTTGCCAGGAGAAGTGTCAGGGCAGTGAGTGACGTTATCCTCGTAGACAGTGAAGCCTGAGTTAACAGTCTTCACAAAATCACCTGAGCGCTCAACACTAATAACTCCTGTAGAGCAGTAAGGCACGAATTCAGTGTTAGGGCACTCATAGAACTCGCAGTTATTCAACCGGTCCCTGCCAACAGTTGAGCCGTCAGGGCATAGTCTAGTATCATTAAGGCAGGAAACAGGCGTTCCCAGGTTAACAAAGAAAACAGATAAGAAGAGCAGGGCGACGCCCAGCAATAAGAAGAAACTGAAACCACTCATAGAAAAAAATAGAAACAGTCAGGATTTATAAAAAGATAGGAAAGTATTTAAAAGATTAATATATTTATTATTAACATATATTACCTGAATAAATATGACACAAGTGTATAGTACTGTTGGAGGGAGCTTGGAAAATTTCTTAGAAGTTGACTTAAGCAAAATGACCCCACATGAAGCTTATGTTAAACACTACGACAAGTTCCAGAGTGATTATAAAACAGACCTGACAACCATTTATGACATAATAGTTTCAAACATGAACGGCATGTCAGCCATGGAGATAACACTTTATCCTAAAACAATCCCTGACATAGAACAACTAAACGGCGGATTTGAAGAATGGTTCCATAAACTAAGCGACCTGAAAAGCAGTTTCTTAACAGCTATTAATAATTTCTCAAAAGAAGTTGAAGGGGCAGGCGTCAAGAAAATAGAGAGCGGCAACGGCCGGGTAACAAAGATTCACCAGTTAAGCAATGGCTACTTTGTTATAATGAGCCACGACATTAACAAGCACAACTACGTGGAACTAGAGGCATTCATAGAAAAAATATACTTCAACATAGAGGACTTAATGGATAATTACCAGACAGAGCTGGAAGCATTCCAAAAAGAAGGGGGCTCATTAGAGGGATTCAAGTCATTAGATTTAAAGATAAGAAAGTTAGCTAATATTGGCTTTAACAACCAAGAAGCCCTAGAAAAATTCAATAAACTAACAAAAGAACTAGAATTATACGTTAAGAAACTAACAACCCCCTCATTCATCAAACAAAACAAGGTAACAAGAGAGGACATAGTGAAAGGCTACACAATGTTAAAAAACCTTAAAATCGCGTTCCCATTCTATGACTCAGAACTATTAAAATTTCTAAAATCAAAAGTAGAAAGCAGGGATAAACCAGAAGAACTATTAAAACAATACTCTAATATAATGAAGCAGGATGATATTGATGGATTAATAAAAGAGTTAGATAACCCATTAGTCAGGGACTACCTTAACGTTGATAACCTGGTTAAAAAACTCGAGGACGCTAAAGGGAAAGAAATGATGACCCGAATGGCCTTGATTGAAGTAAAAGAATTTGTCAAATCAAGCATTAACCCTTCATTAATTAAACATAAAACTAATGAAAAGCTTAATAAACTAACTGAAGAAATGAAGGGATGGCTTAAAGGAAAAAGAAAGGTTATGAGAGCTGAGCTGAAAGCTAAATTTAAAAAAGAAGCTTCTCAAAAACCAATTATAAAAGAACCTGAGGGAAAAAAGCCGGAGACGCTTGACTCATTTAAAGATGAGACAATTAACTGGCTTAGAAAAGGATTTGGCACTAAAAAGCGCTTATAAAAAACAATATCGGAGCACTTAAATACTAAGACATACATCTAATCTAGATATATATCAATTTAGGGCTCGCTATGAAAATTGACTACGAAGGACTGGACTTAAAATACGTTGTACTAAAACTAATCAGCACTAACCCAATGCACGGCTACTTACTAGCCAGCAAGGTAGAGAAGATATTTGGCAAGCGGCCAAGCAACGGCACCCTAAACCCATTATTCAACAAGTTAGAGGACGAGGGCTTAATCAAGTCATTCGAGACTGTGGAGCACGGCAAGTACAAGAAGATTTACAGCCTGTCATCAAAAGGTCATGAAATGCTTAAAGAGATGACCTCGCAGTTAAGGGAATTCATCTCACTTTAATAACTTCTCTAACTTCAGGACTTCTTCAATCTTACTAATAACCTGCTCCTTAGTAACCGGCTTTAATAAGTAGCCTTTCACATGTTCTTCAAGAACAGGCACTTGTCCTTTTCGCTGTTGTTCAGGCGTCGGCTTAAACATCTCAACAGCCGTCAGGTAGATAATCCTCGCCTCAGAGTCCTTGTCAATAATCTTCTTAATCAACTTACCCCCTGTGGGTCCCGGCATCATCACATCAAGGAGAATTAAGTCATACTTCTTTTTCCCAATCTTTTTCAAGCAGTCATTGCCATCAACCGCGGTGTCAACCTTATAAGAACCCTCAAGCCATTTGGAGACAAGGATGCGGATATCCTCATCATCATCCACTACGAGTATCTTCAAACGCTTAGGCATTAAGTAAAAATATATGTTTTAACTTTAATAAGGTTACTCAAGCGCTCTTTGCATTATTTTAAGCAATTCATCAGGCTCAAAAGGCTTAAACAAGGTCTCAACAACAAGTTCAGGGTAATCCTTTCTTAAATCACCCTTTGTTTCACCAGGCGCGGCAGTTAAAGGAATAACCTTGACCTTAACCCCTTCTTTTTCTAATAAGTCAAGCAGGTCCCTGCCCTGCATCTTACCAGTTAGTTTTAAATCAAGCAGCAAGACATCAACCCCTCCCCGAATAGTGTCAAGCGCTTCCTCAGCAGTTCGGAAGCCTATGTAATCAAACTCAGTTTCCTTAAGAGCCTCACAAACCAGTCGCCTAATAACCTTATTATCCTCAATGTGAGCTACCTTCATCTATAATTAACATTAAACCCTTATTTTTAATCATTTGCTTAACTAATATCAGAACAATCAATAATAACTTCTCTCGTCTCAGCACCACTTATCTTTTTAAGAATATTATTAGTGACCGGCTTGCCAATAGTTTTGTAATACCTCTTAATAACCATTTTAAGAAACTCTTTCTTATCCTTGGCACTTAAGTTCTTAATATCAAGGTTATTTGTGTAATCAACTTTTTTAAACCGCTCCTCAAAATCCCTGCTGGCAAGCTGGATAATGGTAAACGCTACCTTGCCAACAACCCTCTGCATCCTGATTGTCAATTTTTTGATAACCCGTTCAGGAACAGAGTCATCACTGTCAAAAGTAATCACCTGTCTTGTTAGAATCTTCAATAATAAGTAGAACACTGGGGCCAAGACGAACACCATTGCAATTGAGGTGAAAATATAAGCAATCAAGCGGTAATAATAAAAAGTTCCCAGCCCGGTTGCAGATAAATCGCCAATTAATACTGCGTTGCCCAGTGATAATGGGTAGGTCTTAAAACAGAGTATGGGGTCAATCACTAAGAAGAATATTCCTATTGCGGGCAGGACGTAGTACTTTATGTGAAGCTGCTTAAGGATGTTAGATATAAGTAAGAAACAGAGTATGAGGCTGAACATTGCCAGTGAGTTGGAGACTATTATTAGAACAAGCAGCACGTTATCAGTTATTGATAAACTGCTCACTGAAAGGAATAATAATAGGAAGATGAAGTAAATCCTTATGTTAATCCTGCTCTCAGCAAGACTAAAACTCCTAAGACCCTTTAACAAAACATTATAAGCAATTATTAAGAAAGTATTGCTGACTAACTGAGTGACTAGCACGATGTTAACCGATAAGTCATCTATCAAGCCTAAGGGCACAATCACCTGCAACACGAGTAGTATGCCTATAGCAAGGCTAAACAGCACTATGCCAGTGACGAATTTTTGATAAGACCGATTCTTAACAATACTGTTATACCTCTTAAATAACACGTAGAACACGAGAAAAGGTATAATATATGATATCTTTAATAGAAAGCCTAGAATTGTTAATATCATTAATAATTAAATAACATATTAATCACTTTTAAGAGTTTCCTATAACAAAACTTTTAAGTATGGGGTGTAAATAATAAATCAGTGATAATGTGAAAAATGAATTAGCGTCTGTAAGACCCTTCAAGGTTAAGGACGCGCCTGAAATTCTGCGGATATATAACGAGATTTACGGGCGGCATTATAAATTTAAGGATTTAGAATCAGTTGAGAAACTGGCTGACTGGAATTATAAAGCCAGGTCACTAATAATGAATGACAGGGCAGTTGGTGTTTATTATATATCATACGA
>WJKC01000004.1 GCA_014729335.1 archaeon
CGGCAAGATACTATTACCTGATAATATCGCAGCCGAGCTAAGGAAAGGCAGGGAGCTTGGTCCATTAATGGATGAACTAACAGGCAGTAATAACATTAAACACCGCCAGGGAACAGTCGGGTTGCTAACTAATAACCTAATTAGTAGAAGCAAGTCATTTGAGCAAGCAGTATTAAAAGCGTTCATGAAACACCTTAACAATGATTATTATGGTTAGGGCTTGCCGCGCCGCGATGCAGCAAGCCCAGTCCCATCACAGCAAATAAGTGATGAGCATTAAATGATTAATTATTTAATTAATGATTGCTCTTTATTTACTTTATGAAAACACTATTATTAATAATCACCTTATTTGTCATAGCTTTAATATTCAGCCCCTTAGTATCAAGTGTTAATGGAAGAGTGGTTTTTAATTATAATATTACTGGATGCGCTGAGACTATTAATGGAACAACCACCAGGTCAAGGATGCCTGACAACACCAGCCCCTCAATAACCGTTAAAAACGGCGTGTTGGAGTACTACCGGGCGACTAGTCACTTATGCGCCCGCAAAGCAGTGGTTGAACACGAAATTAATAAGTCAATAATAACCCTTTACGAGGTATGGACTGGTCTAGGAGCCAGGTGTATCTGCTTCTCTGAAATTAACGCCAGCATCAAAGGCTTAACCAATGGCAACTACTTAGTTAACGTTTACGAGACAGGGGTCAAGCCAGGGAGCAACGAGTCAATGACCCCTAGACTACTAGTTACTGAAACAATCAATATTAGTTAACTTTAAAAATCCCTCTTAATTTCTGATTCAAATATTAAACTCGTTGAATGCAAAGCACGAGAAGAGACCAAGACAATGATTGTTAACTCGTCTGAAAGCACGTAAGTGAGGAAGGGCTCGTACGTCGCAAGCTCCTGCGAGCGACGAAGAGTCAAAGCAGTCAACAATATTGGGCTCGTAGTTCAGTAGTAGAATGCCCGTTTTGCATGCGGGAGGCCGCGGGTGCGATTCCCGCCGAGTCCAGATCAGTTGGTCAGCGTCAACAGGTGGTACCTAAAAGCTTTGTCTTTTAGAGATAACCCACCCTCTCATCAAAAAGCAATCCCAAAAAAAAACTAAATGGGCTCCAAAAGTGTTTTATTTTTTTAATCGTTTTTGCACTCTCTCACTAGTTAGCTCCTTAAGTGCGTGAGAACCAATCCATCTGGCAGTTTTATCCCCACTATTTTTTAACTCCTCAGCTACCCTAATTGCTTTCTTGTTTAAAGCATGGTTTCTCTTACCAATCCCCCGCAGAGCCCAGTTAACCGCTTTCTTAACGTAGTGGCGGTCATCAGTTGAGTGCTTCCTGATTAAAGGAAATAGTTTCTGAAAATCCTTGTCAGGGGCTTTCTTATCATGAACTGCTAAACCAGCAATTAAAGAGAAAGCCCCGCGCTTAACAAATTCCCCATCACGCTCAGCCCACTCCCTAATCTTATCCCAGGCATAAGGCGTCCTATCAAACAAGCTGGTGCAGGCTTGGTCAGTGTCATCCCATGACTCAAAATCTTCTGCCCAATCATCCATCTGCCCAGGAGTCACTTTAGCAGGGTCATCAATAAAAACAGCTAATAACTTAGCCTCTCTGATACCAGTAGACCATAACTCAAGTGCTAGTTCATGATTAGTGCCAATTATCTTAGCTAGTTTTCGCAACTTACGGATTGAGATGCCAAAAGCTTTATCATAAACAATTCCAAAACGAGCCATGCCCTTAATATTATCATCATTTTTCATTAACTCAAGCTTGGCTAATAACCTATCAACACCCATCTTATTTTAGAATACCCAAATACTTTTAAATAATAATAATCATATTGAAAAAGTAATGGTTCATAAAACAATCACTATAAAAAAGGACTGCTTCAAAGCACACAACCTATACGGGTTTAAAATTAACCCTGAACATATTTGTTTAAAACATGAAAGAGAAGCCCATGACATCATCACCTTCTCATTAATCTTTAATGATAAAACACTAACCAACCTGATATACGAGAACAAGGAGGCTGGCAGGGACGAAATAAGCGAGGTCTATTCAACAATTAAGAGCTTTATTAAAAAAGGAGTTTACGAAATAGATAACTGGGAGGAGGATGACTTCTTTGAATTCAAGATAGACCCAAAGGTTTATAACATTCTAAAAATAACCAGGAAGAAGATAAAACACGATACCAGCCTAAGCCTTGAGGATTACTCTAAAAAACTAAAAGACTACGAGGAGCTTAAAAAAAATGTTAGCAGCGATAACCCAGAACTAGCTGACTTAAAGAACGTGCCTTATAACTACCAGACAACAGCTGACTTATTACTGCTTTAAATAAACTTTAATAACTCAATAAAGTACATCAATAATACAACAGTCACTCCTGCCACCAGCATCTTAATAACATTAACTAATAAACTAGTTTTTGATAAACGAGCAATAATAACACCTAAAAATATTATAATCAAAGCCGAGGCGCCGAGGCTGGAGTAATAAGCAGTCTCCAGACTAATAAAGGGTGTTAAGAAAAAAGGGATTATAAGAATAATCGTTAATATTAAAGGTGTTAAGCCATCAACCAAGGCGACAATCAACGAGGCTTCCTGGCTCCTGCCAGTAATACTAGTACCCTTCAACCCTCTTAACAAGTGCTTCTCTAACTTCATGACCCTAATCCTGCGCTCAGCTGACTCAGTCACGTACGCGCCCCACAAGCCTGACACGCACATCGCGATGCCAGAGCCAATACAAGAAAAGACAATTATCTTAGGAGTAGTCACGCCTGATAAGAACAGGGCAATTAACACGCCAATAACTGTTAGGACGCCGTCAAAACCATTCTTAGTGAAACTCCTCCTAGCAATATCATTACTCCACACCTTCCTAAATACTAGTTTAAGATTCATTTATCAATCTTAGGCACTTCGATTGGTTTCTTCCTGCCCAGCACTACCTTGTCAAGACTGTGAATTACTGCGCCGTGCTCATCAATTATCCCCTTAACCTTATCATAATTAATATCCTTGCCGTCAATGGTTATCTTAACATTCTCTGTTTTCTCATCAATTGCGTAGACACTAATGTTAGCGTTAATAACACTCTTATCCTCACATATAGCCTTACCTAATTCCAGGATGTTAGGTTTATGAGGTTTAAGCACGTCAATCACTATAACCCTGGCCGGCGCCGAGTTCTTCTTGCTTTTTTTAGCCATGAATAACCCTAAATAATTACTAACCTATTAAACTTACTGCTTCAAGTAATCTTTACCGGGCCCTCTCGGATAGTCTTCTTCAGGATAGTATCATAAACAGTACTTGGCAGCACTCTTGGCAGCTCGCCGTAATTAATCACGAAGTCAACCGGCAGGTCAGGAACAGTGTAAGGATTAGGACCGCCTGACAAGTTAGCACTGGTAGCAATTATCGGCTTATCAAACTGCCTTACTAACTCTAAAGCCACCACATGGTCAGGAATCCTAAAACCAACCTTATCCCCGCCGCCGCATAATGTTGAGGGAAAAGATTTATTCTTAACAACAAGTGTTAAGGGCGCCGGCATGTACTCGTCAACTAGCCTCTCAACTCCTCGTGGAATCACGGCATAGGACTTAATCATCTCTAATGAGTCAACAATAACGCTTAAAGGCTTGTCCTTAGGCCGCTTCTTAACCCTGAATACCTTCTTAATAGCTGCAGGGTTAGTGGCGTCAGCCCCCAAGCCGTAACAAGTCTCAGTGGGGTAGATAACAAGACCCCCCTTTCCTAAGACCCTAACCGCCTCCCTGATAGTCTCACCAGTCATGAATAATTTAAGAAACTCAGGCAATTTAAACCTTCTATTAAATCAGCAACTGAGTCCTTAACATAAACACCCTTTTTCCTAAAATAACGGATTGACTGGTTCATCTCCTCCAAATCAGACTTATTTGCTAGTAAAACACTCTCAGAAGTAACCACTCCCAAATCCTTAGTTAAAGCTTTCCTAACTGTGTTCTTAACACAAACACCCACGTTACAACCAGTAACTACTAATTCATCAATTGATTCTTCCTTAACCTTATTCTTAAAGGGCTTACTTAAGAAACAATCATAGTTCTCTTTTAAAAAGAAACAAGCTTTATCATAATCCTTAACCACTTCCTTAAGCTCCTTAATAGTAGGGTAAGTCCAGCTCTTAACTATGACATCATTAGTAGCTGAATTAAAACCCGCCCGATAAACATCTTGAAAAAGGAATTCAAAAAAGTATAACGGCATCTCATTCTCAACCCCTGTCTCAATAACTGATTTAATATTATTAATCTTATTTTCAAGATCATTCTTAGCTTTATCTTGAAGAAAATACTCAGTCATGTCAATCACCAGGACAGCTTTCATGCCACCCTGAATATTAAAAGGTTTTTATAAAAGTTTCTAACAAAACCTTTATAAATAGGATAACCTAGTTCAATTTCTCTATGGAAATGATGAAAGAGCGTCCGAGAAAGAAAAAAACCCAACTAAAAGAATTGCCTGTTCTGGAACCAATACCAGTAAAAGAGATTAAACCTAAAGACTCACAAGGTCATGATTCACTAAATTCTAATCAGCTTAAACAAAAAAAACCAAGATTGGAGTTTGATAAAGAACACTGCGATTTATGCGGCTCAATGGTTAATGAAGAGTTTTACTGCAATAATTGTGAAAACCATTCAATACACAAACCAGAATCAAACAGTGAAGAACTTCTTGAATCACTAAAGAACACTAAGGAATTATACTTAGACTGGCTTGAAATACAATTACTCCCAGAACAAGTAGCCATAGATGGATTGCAAGAATTCAACCCACTAGGTTTCAAATTATTTAATTCATCATTAAATAACATAGTTAAAAAAGCCTCACGTGAAGACTTAACGTACATAATAGAGAATATTAGTAGCTTGGATAAACTGGAAAGACTTTACATTAGAAAGCCGCTAGCTAGTTTGCCAGATGATATCGGCAGATTAAAAAACCTGAAGGAATTATACGTCGTAGGAGCTAATAATATTCTAGTAAAGGGTTTTACATCAGATTACATGAACTACTTGCCTGACAGCATAGCTTTCTTAGAAAACCTAGAAATACTTGATTTAAGAGATAACAACCTAAAAAAGCTGCCAGATATTGGTGGTTTAACTAAACTTAAAAAACTTGATTTACAAGGAAACCATTTAACATACTTGCCAGACAGTATAGGGGAATTAATCAACCTAGAAGAACTATACTTGGAAGAAAATAGTTTAACAATGCTTCCAGAAAGCATAGTAGAACTTGAAAAACTGGAAAAACTATACTTAAGAAGAAATAAACCATTTAACCAGCTGCCAAAAGATATTGGCAAAATGAAGAATTTAAAAGAATTATGCGTAAGAAATACCAAGGTTACAAAAATACCAAGGTCACTAAGGAAACTAAACCTAGAAGTGTTATACATTAACTCCTTTTTATACCAAAACCCCAAAGAATACAGAAAGCATACTAAGAAAAAGGATAATCTAAGAATAGACCCTACTCAATCTTTCAGGTATTCAAGAACATAAATTAAAGGAAATGTTTATAAATCCTTTAGTGCTTTTTTCTCATGTGGTCGAAATGATACAATAATAAAGGCGTTCAAAAACCTTTTCTACAACCGGCAACGGTTGGAGACCACGCTGTAAATATAATTCACTACCTGAGTTAAAGCTCACGGTAGGTAGGTGCTGAGAGTTTAATACTCATTGAAGCCATTGCATTGGCATGCGAGGTCAAAAATCAGTAAAAACTTTTTTTGATCTTCGCAGGAACTCATCTCGGATGTTAGGAAAAAACGTTAAACTGTTAGGTGGATGACTTGGCTTGAGTGTCGATGAAGAGCGTGGCAAGCTGCGATAAGCCCCGGGAAGCCGCATGCAGGCATTGATCCGGGGATCCTTGAATAGGACTTCCAAAGCCTAGAGCTTACTCACTTATGTGAGGGAGAACGCGGGGAATCGAAACATCCTATTACCCGCAGGAAAAGAAATCAATTGAGATGCCGTTAGTAGAGGCGATCAAAAGCGGTAAAGGGCAAACCGAACGATGACTGGCAACTGTCATTGGATGTGGTGTTCGGACCCCCATTAAACACTCATTGATGAACCTTAAGTCCACTGGAACGTGGCGCCAAAGAGAGTGACAGCCTCGTAAGGATAAGTCATTGAGTGTGAGGGGTGTTCCAGAGTAACAGGCATTGAAAATTGTCTGTGAATATGGGAGACAAGTACTTCCAACCCTAAACACAACTCAAGACCGATAGAGAATAGTACCGTGAGGGAAAGTTGAAAAGAATCCTGAGTACGGAAGTTAAAAGATCCTGAAACCTGATAGTGACGGTTGTTGCGGCCTAAAAGAGCTGATTCAATAAGTGACCTAGAGCAATTTAGTGAACGAGGAGTTAGTAGTCGAGGTTGCAACGTAGATTTGGGATAATCCGCCAGGGAGTTTACGTCAGTGGCGAGACCAACCGCTTTAAACGGTAAGTCAAAGCGAAAGCAACAGCCCGCAATTTATGAGGGGCGAGGTGTTAATAGCGCCTAGAGTCACTGGTGTAAGACCCGAAGCCGACCGATCTAGCCGTGGGCAAGGTGAAGTCTCTCGTAAGGGGGATGGAGGCCTGAAGGGGTTCTGTGTGCAAGCGTTCCTCAGACCTGTGGCTAGGAGTGATAAACTAATCGTGGCCGGCGATAGCTGGTTCCTCTCGAAGTAGGCTACAGTCTAGCCTGCCTGGAGATTGTGTAAACTGTAGAGCTACCAATTGGGTATTTAGGGTTCGAAAGGGCTCGGTATCCTGTTGAACTCCGAAGGTTTATACATCATAGAAGGGTGGAGTCGGGGGTGCGGGGTAAGCTCGTGCTCCGAAAGGGGAACAACCCCACCCTGGGTTAAGGTCCTTAAATCCTGATTAAGTGAGGAAGAATATCTGCATTCAGAAACAATGGGGAGGTAGGTCTAGAAGCCGCCATCCTATAATAAGTGCGTAACAGCTTACCCATCTAGAATGTAGGTTTCCAAAATGGACGGGACTAAATCAGGTACCGATACCCAGGACCCTCACGCAAGTGAGTGATGTGGTAGAGAGGCGTCCTATGCGCTTAGAAGCACGGTTGTGAAGTCGTGTGGAGCGCTTTGGATCGAGAATCCTGGCAAGAGTAGCATCTGAGAAGGGTGAGAATCCCTTTCGTCGTAAGGGCAAGGGTTCCTCAGCTCTGCTTCGTCAACTGAGGGTTAGTCGTGATCTAAGGCATACCTTAATCGGGAATGCCGAAAGAGAAACGGGTTTATATTCCCGTACCATGCTTGTACGAGCGGTGACGCAAGGCGCTTGGTCGTGACGCTTGTGGGTAGGCTTGACAACGCTGTCGCGTTGTTTAAATAGGATATGTCTGGGGAGAGACGTAACGTTGAGAACCAGATTAAACTATGAATAGACGGCTTTAGTCGTTCAAGCTGACCCCTTGAGCCCGTGAAAAGCGAGAGCGCAAGAATCATGCATGCGCGTACCCAGAACCGGCACCGGTGCCCCTGGCTTAGAAGGCCAAGACGTGTTGGGATAATCGTGGTTAGTGAAATCGGCAAATTGGCCCCGTAACTTTGGAAGAAGGGGTCTCAGCGGTCGTGAGCCTGAGCTCGCGATTGCTGGGTGCAATAACTAGGGGGGTCCGACTGTTTAATAAAAACATAACTGGCTGCAACACCGAAAGGTTTAGTATAGCCGGTGACACCTGCCCAGTGCGAGTATCTGAATCCCGGGTTAAACCGGTCCAAGGACTCGTAAACGGCGGGCCTAACCTTGAGGCTCTTAAGGTAGCGTGATGCCTTGTCATTTAAATGATGACGTGTCCGAGTGGTGTAACGAGACCCCCGCTGTACCAACCACGAACCCTGTGAAGATATCGTTGCGGTGTAGAGACCGCAGACCTCCAGTGGGTTGATAAGACCCTAGGGACTTTACTGCAACCTGCCCTTGCTTTGCCTGTTGTGTTGTGTAGTGTAGTCAGGAGACGTAGAAACGATGACGTCAGTTGTCGTGGAGTCGACCAGTGAAACACTGACCTTCATAATGGGCATCGCTAACCTGAAAGGGGACAGGGGTTGGCGGGCAGTTTAACTGGGGCGGTATGCCGGCGAAAAGGTATCACCGGCGACCAAAGGTCAGCTTAACCGGGTCAGGACTCCGGTGTTAAGTTCAAGAGCAAAAGCTGGCCTGAATGGAATCGGCACAGCGATGATTCCAAAGGCGAAAGCCTGGTCTAGCGAACCGCTATAGCCTATATTTGAGGCTTAGCTACGACAGAGAAGCCATCCTAGGGATAATGGAGCTGTCTCGCCAGAGCGTACACAGCGACGGCGAGGCTTGCTACATCGATGTCGGCTCTTCCTATCCTGGCTGTGCACAAGCAGCCAAGGGTGCGGGTGTCCACCGATTAAAAGGGATCGTGAGCTGGGTTTAGTGCGGGGTGACTCAGCACGGTTTATAACTACTGGAGGTGTGCAGTGACTGAGTGGAAGGTCCTCTGAGTACGAAAGGAACAGAGGGTCGGCGCCTCTGGTCTATCGGTTGTCCGACCGGGCAGGCCGAGCAGCTACGCGCCATGGGATAACCGCTGAAAGCATCTAAGCGGGAAGCCCTCCGTGAA
Source organism: archaeon (assembly GCA_014729335.1). Taxonomy (GTDB): domain Archaea; phylum Nanobdellota; class Nanobdellia; order WJKC01; family WJKC01; genus WJKC01. The sequence continues at coordinate 8,709 of WJKC01000004.1, forward strand.
AAGAGTCACTGATTAGGGTGGTCATAGAAGATGACGTTGATAGGAACGGGGTGTAAGTACCAAGGCAACGAGGTATTCAGCCCGCGTTTACTAATAACCCTGATTTTTTCCTAATATTGAGTATTAGGGTTCCTGCTAGCATGCCAATTGCAATGGCTTCAATAACAAATTTTCAGATCCCAAAAAAAAAAATTAATTTTTAGAATAAAGAAATAGTCCATCATCTTTTAAGGACTTCAATAACTTATAAGTTGACTCATTTAATAATTCCTTGTCTTTTTCAAACAATTCAAACCAGTCATTATGCATTACTAAATAATGAATAATTGAGTCACCAGTTCTTAACTCGCCTTCAATCAAGTCATTCACCCTTGCATTAGGGTATAAACCCTGCTTATCCCTGACACCTTCATAGCCATATAATTTCAATGCTGATTTTAAGTCCTTATCAGTTCTTAACTCATCTTCATTAAACATTTTATTATCAACCTTCTCTAAAAAGATTGTAGGAATATAACCGCCTGATTTTAAAACACACAGGTTTGAGTAAGGGTCTTGTGCCTTGTTAACTATCAAGGCTAGGTCCACGTCGCCATGCTCCTTCTCTTTTAGTGCTGAGCCGAAAAGAATTACTTGCTCCAAACCACTGCCCAGTTCATCAACTGCTAGTTGAACAATCCTATTAACATCAGCTCTCTCATAAGGCTCTAAGTTATCAGCCTCAATTGTATAATCCATGAATCCCTAAATTAAAAACCCAGTTTATAAACCTTTTGTTTTAAAGGACAAGAGGCCACCCTCATCATCTTTCATTATAAAAGCCTCCTTAGTCTTACTCCTTATTCATGAAAGTGTTTGATTACATTAAGGGCTTCCAGACTTATATTAGAGATGAAGGGTTATTTGTTAAAGTGAATAATGAAAGCACTGCCTGGCAGTTAAAGAACAAGGTAGAACTAGAGGGTTACTCAGTTAACCTTGAGAAGAACAAGGACCATTACGTAATAAGCATCTACGGCTCCCAGTTAATGGACGCTTACCTGCTTAAAAACCTAGCCAGCGTGGCATCATAAACTATTTAACAAAAAATCTTAACTAATAAAACGTGATAGAGCAAGCTGACTGCGCGAAATGTAAAGATAACTGCTGCCTTAGAGCTCAAGTCAATATAACAGTATTTGACTTAGCTAAGATAATCCACTTATTAGAAAAGGACTTAGTTTTCAAAGAGTCAGGGAGAGGCTTTGGCACAATATATTATAACAATAAGAAGTTAATAGTGATTAAAGAAAAAGAGACGCCTGAAGTATTTATTGAACCACCTTGCAAGTTATTAAACAATGAGTTAAAATGCACTCTTCATGAAAGGATTATCCCGACTGATTCTTTTTTAGGGAAAATCTTAAAGAGCAATAATCAACCATTATACGCTAAGCCGTTCACTTGCGGCAAGCACCCCTATGGTTATGATATTGTAACTGATAGTATCAAGAGACTTGCTGACTGCAGTGACTTTGACAGTGAACTAGTCAGCATAGATGAGGATAAGGATTACATTATTGAAGCCTTAACTAGCGCTGTTTATGAACAAGTAATATTAAAGTATCGCTGGAAACAACGAGGTGATTACCCAATAATTAATACTGCCCTGGGTTTTCTGGGAAAAAACTCTTGTCAATTAAGTCACAAAGCCTCAAATATTCATCAAAAAGCCTCTTACCAGCCTTGATAACTAATCCTTTATTAACAGGGTTTCTTGAAAGCACTTTAATACTAGCTGCCATGCCAAGAGCGTCCCTGATATCATCAACCGGCAGTTCTTTCTCATATAAGTCGCCCTTTAATACCTCGTAGAAGTCAATAGCGTTCATACTCTTGCAGCAACGATTAGTGCCAAACTTACTAATATAAATGTTCCTGAATAATTTCAGGAAGCCGTCATAAAAATACCTTGGGTAAAATAATTCTTTATTAATCACCTGTTTATCATACACTGTTCTGGTATTAGTTAACATTATGTCAGCCACGCTTACTGAGTCAATGCTTGATTTAATCTTTTTGATAATGTCTTCGCAGTTATTAGCATTAGTTGTTGATATGAACTGGGTGATTAGCAGACCTAGCTCAACACGCCTAAGATTACTGCCGGTTAGGAAGGGGTGTTGTCTTGAAAAACCAATCTTAGTAACCCTATCACAGGCTAGACCAAGCGGGTAATTATAATCATAATTACGTTTCAGTTCATCCCTAACACTCCTGTCATTGATTACTTGAACGTCCTTAACCGGTCTTTTAAGCTTCTTAGCAATTCTCTGAAGCCTTTTACCAGCAGACCTGCCACTAGGGAATAACTTAAGACTCCCTGGCAGCCCCTCCAAGTGCTCGTTAATGAAACCCGCTAGCCTCTCAACGTCATTCATCTTGTAATAATAAACGTGTAATCTCAACTTATTATTCAACCCATTATCACAAAAGTAGTCAACAAGGTCTTTAACATCCAGCATGCCGAATAATACAACGTCTAAGTCATTACCCCAAAAATAATCTAAAGGGTTGCCTCCCTGCTTAAGTATCTTATCAGCGTCAGGCGTGACATTATCACCTCTTGAGATGCTGCCATAAAAGAAACCACCTAAATCAAGTTTTTCCAATATACTATTAAATGGCTCGCTGCACTTCTTTGAAACCGCTCTTAACTTATTATTTATGCTTGACAAGTCTTCTCGGTTAACACCTGAGACTAAATAATCCTTTAACTCTTTCATGCGGGTTTGAATACTCTCCTCTATTTTTAAAGATTATCTTTTGAAAACCTTTATAAATAGAGTTGAATAATTATTTTAGTGTGACTGGGTGAAGTGGTTTACGCGCTCAATGCACACGTGCTGTCCTTAAGGACAGAGCGAGCGAAGTGAGCGTGAGTAACTCCGTTCATTACAAGCAACAATTAATGAACTTGTTCACCTGCGAGCCAGTAATGGCGCACCTGAGAGGGTGGTGTGTCAGGAACAGAGACGATACCTGTAAAAAGCGTGACGCCAATGATACGAGGTGCTTTGATAAAGGGTGAAACGGCTTGACATGTGTATGTGGGTTTGAGTAATGCAAGTCAACAATGGACGCTTAGTAGAATACCACTCATCGGGAGCTCGATTAATTCGATCCCGGCACAGAAAACGGGGCAGCACCCAGTCACATTTTTTTTTTAAATAATAAGGGGTGGTACCTCTAGGAGGGGCGTCCCCTCCTGAGAATGGGGCAGCACCCAGTCACAGAAATACTTATAAATCCATAGTTTAAGATAAGGGTCTAATGAATAAAGAGTACACCTTCAGAATACCAATTAGTGATTATGAAAGCGGATTAAAAGATCATCTTGATGAATTACAGGAAGCATTGCTTAATAGCTCGATAGAATTCACTAAGAATAAGAAGTACTTGCTTCTTAAAACACAGATTTTTAGTTTAAATGATGATAAACCCGGTGCTATCAAAAAGACTGAATCATTATTAGATAACCTTAGTATTAGTTTTAACTTAAAAGATGAAATAGTAAATCTCTGTTAATCAGCAACCTGGTTCTTCATTATTATTTCTTTAATCTCGTTAATCAGGGCTTGCTTGTCCTTGTAACCAACAAAGCGGCCTATCTCCTCACCGTCCTCGTAGATAACTATTAATGGGATGCCAGTGACGAGCAAGTCCTTTGCTATTAAATTCTCTTCATCAATGTTGATTTTAACAAACTTGTAATTGGTTAACTCTTCACTAACCTCCTTAAATACCGGTGCCATCATCTGGCAGGGCATACACCAAGGAGCCCATAAGTCAATTATCACTGGCTTATCAGCATTAACCACTTCTTTTTCAAAACTATCCGTTGTCACGCTTACTGGCTCTACCATCTTAATTGTTAATAAATGATTGATTTAAAAAGGTTTATTACAAAAGATTATTAAAAGAAGGTTTAGTTCAATCCTTTTAATGGCTAAACAACAAGCTCCAATGAGCACTGGCGGGATTATGCGCTACTTCAAGGATTATAAAAGTAAGATAATTATCAAGCCAGGCTACGTTGTATTATTCTCCATAGTATTAATCGTGGCTGTTATAATGCTGCACGCACTGGCTTAACCAACCAGCAGTAAGTAAAGAAGGTATATTATTACTCCAATACCAATACCAATAGCTAGCAAGTACCACTTATACGTAATCGCAAAGTCCTTCAGCTTTCCCTGGGCTGATTGCTTGCCGCCCGTCTCCATTGCCTGAACTAATTGTTGGTAGAAGCCAGGATAGTTTTGTTTGTAATTAGCCATTGCCTGATTATACTCTTCAAGGCTTTTCATTTTTAACTCATTAAGCTGCTTAACATAATCACTAATGGTTGGCATTAAAAAATTAAATACTTAGGGATTATTTAAGTCTTTATGGGTACGGTAATCGGGCCGGCAGGCATACCAATTGGTTGTGACGGCAGCAACGTTGATGGTTTAAAACATTCAATAAAGCTCGGCTTAGGTGCTTACGAGGTTGAATTTGTCAGGGGGGTGAGGATGAGCCCGCGCATGGCTCGTGAAATGCGGGGAATAAAGGAGAGGAATAATATTAAGGTTTCATGCCACGCGCCTTACTATATTAACTGTAATAATGCTAAAAATTACTCAATGACTAAGCGGCACTTGCATGACTGCTTAAGGGTTAATCAACACTTAAGATTCACGCACGTAGTCTTCCACCCCGGGTTCCTAATGGGTATGAAGCGGGAGCAGGCTTTAAAGAACGTTATAGCAACTATTAAAAGAATAGTTAAAGAGGCTCGTGAAAAGGGTTATAATAATTTCACTCTCGGACCCGAGACTGTTGGCAAGCACTCACAAGTAGGGACAGTGGAGGAGTTAATCACTATCTGCAAGGAGTGCCCTGAGTGCCGGCCAGTGATTGACTGGGGTCACTTAAACGCTTTCAGCCACGGGGGCTTAAAAACTCGCAAGGACTTTATCAAGCCATTAGAGTTAATAAGGGAGGAGTTGGGGAAAAAGTACCTTAAGGGGCTTCACTGCCACTTCAGTGAGATAGAGTATGGTGATAAAGGAGAGATTAAGCACCACCTGCTTGGAAGTAAGTGGGGTCCTGACTTTAGGGTGCTGGCTGAGTTAATAAAAGAAAGGGGTTATGACTTCTCGATTATCTGCGAGACACCGCTTATTGAAGAGGATGCTTTAAGAATGAAGAAGGTACTCACTGCTTAGGTACTGGCATACTATTAAGTTATTATCAAGTAAGTCGCCTAGGATATCATAGTACAACTCCTCAACCACCCCGGCATCAACCTTGTTTGTTGGGAATTCCTTAAAGTAATAAGTTTTTTTATCAACGTTTAACGTGATGTAATAAGCAGTTGCTACTCCCCTGATTAACCGCTCTTCAGGGCAGTACTTAAAAACTCCATGCTTAACATGCACTGGCTTCTTCTTAATCAACGCCTTTTTAATGAATTTTTCAAGCGACTTCATTAAGGATTACTCTTCTATGTATTAGTATTTAAGTTTAACGTAGAAAAATCTTAATAAGAATAAAAGAGTTAGTAAATAACATGTTATTAAATCCTAAGGGGTTTGCTGTGATTGGCGCTTCCAGTGAAAAAGAAAAGGTCGGTCATATTGTTTTCAAGAACTTGTTAGAGTCAAAGGTTAAGGCTTACCCGGTTAACCCTAATACCAGCAAGGTTCTTAGACAAAAGTGTTATGGCAGCGTTATTGAATTAAAAAACAAGGTTAGCCACGCCGTAATAGCGGTGCCTGCCAAGATTGTGCCGCAAGTTGTTGAGGAGTGCGGGGCAGCAGGGGTTAAAACCGTGATTGTTATAAGCGCCGGCTTCAGCGAAGTTGGTAATAATAAATTAGAGGAGGAGGTTAAAGAAATAGTTAATAATCATGACATGAGGCTCTTAGGACCTAATGTTTTAGGAGTGATTGTCCCAGGCGTTTTCAACGCCTCTTTTTTTGAAGGAGAGATTAAAAGCGGGGGTGTTAGCTTCATCAGTCAGTCAGGAGCTCTTGGTGTTGGAGTCTTGGATTCATTAGTTAACAGTGAGTGGGGTTTAAGGTCGTTCATTAGTATTGGCAACGCTGCTGACATTAATATCACTGACGCTTTAAAAGAATCTTTAAGTGATAAGAAAACTAGTTGCGTCATAGTATACGCTGAGTCGCTGCAAAAAGGAAAGGCTTTCATGGAGGCGTGTAGTGAGAGTGACAAGCCCGTCTTCATCCTGAAAGCCGGCACTAGCAGTGCTGGTAAGAGGGCTGCCTCAACTCATACAGGCTCATTAGCTGGCAGTGATGAGATTTACAGCGCGGCTTTTAATCAATGCGGCGCCAGGAGGGTTGGCTCGCTTAAGTCTTTAATTAATGCTGGAATGATTTATGACCAGCAAGGATTTCTAGGTGAAAAAGCCTTAATTATTACTAACGCCGGCGGGCCAGGGATTCTAGTGACTGATGCTCTTGAGAAAGCAGGTATCAAAGTCCCTAAACTGCCAAGCAAGTTAGTTAAACTGCTTAATAAAAAACTAAGGGGGGTTGCTTGGAGTGGTAATAACCCGGTTGACGTTGTCGGCGACGCCAGGGCTGACCGTTACTTAAAGGTTTTTAAAGCAGTTAGTAAGTATTCCTTCTATGATGAAGTAATAGTCTTATTAACCCCTCAAGCAATGACTGAGCCATTAAAAACGGCTAAGGGGTTAGTTAGGTTTAATAAGAGGGTTAAGAAGCCATTAATAGCTTGTTTCATTGGCGGTCCAAGTATTAAAGAAGCGGTTAGTTTCCTGGAAGAAAAAGGAGTAATGGTCTTTCAGGAGTTAAGTGATTTAACCAGTGTTTTCAGATTCTTAGTCTAGCATCAACTATCTTAAAATTATCTTTAACCGCTATTAATGGATTAACATCCAGTTCTTTAATATCTTCTTTAACTGCTATTCTTGAAAGCCTTGTTATTATATTGGCCAGCAAGTCAAGGTTAACCACTTTTCCTCCCCTGTAACCCTTCAGCAAGTCTATTGCTTTAAGCTCCTTTATCATCTTCTTAGCTTCATTCTTATTTATGGGGCAGACTTTAAAAACAACGTCCTTGAATAACTCAATGAACACTCCTCCTAAGCCAAACATCACTACTTGTTTGAAAACAGGGTCTTTTTTTATGCCTAGTGACAATTCTATGCCATCCACTTGTGGCTGCAGCACTATTTCTCCTTTTTTAACTAGTCTTTTAAAGGCTTTCTCAGCCTCGTTAAGAGAGTTTAAATCAGTTACCACCCACCCCTTCTCTGTCTTATGCTCTGGCGAGTCAAGTTTTAATACAAGCGGGTAGCCCAGCTTCTTGCAGGCGGTTCGCAGCCCATTAAGCGATGATATCTTAACAGTCTTCACTACTGGCAAGCCCTTGATTTTCAAGAAGTTCAAGCTGTCACTAACATTCAACATTGATTAATTAATAATAACTACTTACTTATTTTAGTTTCCTTACGTCTTGAATGAGTTTCTTAGTTAATTTTATGAGTAAATCCTTTTCATCTTTGTCCAATCCTTTTCTTTTCTTAAACTTCTTAAATAATTCTTTAATCAGCTTTGAATCCTTTTTTTCAACCAAGCGGATTAACTCTTTCATATCACGCGTGACCCGGTTCTTCTTTTTTAAGTAGATTAGTTGTAATAGTGACCTTATTGAGTGAAAGGCCCAGATAGTAGCCCTCTCTCCTTTTCTTTCTTTCAAGCCATTGATTAGTGTTTCCCGCTTGTTCTTCCTTAACATGAATCTTTTATATGTCTTGAAACTAGGCTTGAATTCATCAATGAACTCTTTTTTGAATTTTTTAAAAGACTGTTCGCCGTGGATAACCTTATGAGCGTCCTCGTCATTAAGAACTGAGTACATACTGATTGAGGTCTGGATTATTTGTTTCAGTTTATCCTTAGTTATTGAATACCTAACATCTAATTCATCAAACTCGCCTCTAACATCATGATGCTTTTTGAAAACCAGTATTAAATCATAATCCCTGCCTCTGCCTTTAACACTTGAGCCGTATAAAAGCATGAATAATAAGTCCTCCTTCTCATCACCTGATAATTTTTCAATTACCTTCTCAGCCAGTTCTTTCATAAAGCTTTTTTAGAAACTCTTATAATATAAACTCTGCTTTTTAATTCTTTAGTGGGGCTTGGGCCCGTAGCCTAGTCTGGATAGGGCGACAACCTCCTACGTTCAGCGCTTACGCGCCTCGTTCCGTCTTAATGGGCGGTGAGAGCGGAGATAGTTGTAGGCCGGGGGTTCAAATCCCTCCGGGCCCGCACTGATTTCACTGGCACGGAGTTATGGACGCTTAGTCCATTTACTCCGGGCCCGCACTGATTTCACTGGCACGGAGTTATGGACGCTTAGTCCATTTACTCCGGGCCCGCGCACACCTTAAGTTTCCTAATAGACTGGAAAGTTTAAAAATAGAGTAAAACGTATTCTATAATGATGGGCCCGTAGCGTAGTCAGGATAGCGCAGCCGGCTTCGGACCGGCAGGTCGGGGGTTCAAATCCCTCCGGGCTCAAGCGCAAGCGCAGAGACCAGGGGACTTGTGACAAAAGTCACAACATCCCTCCGGGCTCACACCCAAAGGGCTGGCCTGGTAGTTATTCACGTCAGTGAATTTACTCCGGGCTCATGCTCGTATTAGCTCGTCTTCTCCTAAAATTATTAATAATACCTTAAAGTAACAAGTTTTTAATGAATTTCTGCCAGCACCAGTTGGAGCGGGTTAAGAATTATTGTATCATTCACTTAAGACCAGCTGAGGTGCCTGACCCAAGGAAGCTTCCTTTATGCCCCTACTCTATTAACGACCTTGGGTTATTAGATTGCGAGCACTTCAAGCCAGTCGACAACCTTGATTGTAAGCTTCAGGAGTTAGAAGAACACTCCCCTGGAAAGATTAATAAACAATTTAAGGAGAGCGTTTGGTTAGTGAAAAGTGATGAATTAACACGCAGAATATTCACTGACTTTTATGGCAAGAATAAGAGTTACATAGGCTTTATGATAAGTGAAACAACTGCCAAGGAGGAAGTGCATGAGAGTGTTAAATCATTGATAAGTAAGGGTTTAGTGGGTGTTGACTGCTACGCGCTTCAGAGAACAGAGCTGGGTTTAAGGGTTTACGAATTATTTAAATAAAGATTTGTAATTAATCTTAATCTGGGAAGAGCGTTTGAGTGTAAAACAAGAGGGGTGGAAGGGCTCGTAGTTCAGTCAGCAGAACGTCACGTTCGCAGCGTGAAGGCCGCGGGTGCGAATCCCGCCGAGTCCAAATCAGTTGGTCAGCGTCAACAGGCGGTACCTAAAAGTTTTGTCTCTTAGAGATAACCCACCCTCTCATCAAAAAACAATGCCAAAAAATTGATGATGTGGGGCGAGGTAATAAGAGAAATCAGAAAAAGGGTGGTGCATTAAGATTATAAATTAATAATAACTAGTAATAAATCTAATGAATTTTTATGAACAATTAATGGATGAGCATCGGTTAATAGAGCACATGGTCCACTTAATTGATGAACAAGTTAAGATGATTGAGGAAAAAAACGAGATTAACTTGGCAGTGATTGACTTAATAACTGACTTCTTGAAAACATACGCTAGTAGTTGTCATGAAAGAAAAGAGGAGGCAATACTTTTCAAGAAACTAGAGGAAAAAGACATCCCTGATAGTTATAGGGAAACAATCAAGGTGTTGAAAGCTGACCATGAATTCGCGCGGGAAACAGTGGTTAAGATAATAAGCGAGCGTGAGGATTACATAGCTGGTTCAAAAGAGTCGTTAATGGAGATAATTAATCAGTTAAGGGCCTTGGTAAAACTTTACCCTAAGCATATTAAGAAAGAAGAAGATGAGTTTTATAAACAGGCTGTTGATTACTTAACAAGTAATGAAGAGTCAGGCATGATAGATGACTTTAATAAACTGGACCAAGAGTTAATTCATAAGAAGTATCAGCAAGTAGTTGAGCGGTTAGAAAACTCTTAAAATAATGTTCTGTTCATCGGGGACTTCTTTTACTTTTTCAAAAACCTTGCCAGCCAATCTCTTAAACTCTTCACTTTCATAAAGGTAATAGAATCTAAGCTCGGTTCCCCAGGGAATCATTAATTGTTTAGGCGAGTCCTTAAATCTTGGCTGCTCCTTGCTCCAGACACTGATTAATGACTCATTACTAGTGACCCGTTTAAGCTCTCTTAAAGCAACCAGCCCTTCTTCAGGCTCCAGGTGATGAAGAACAGCAATGCTTAAAGAATAATCAAAAACTTTATCCTTAAAAGGCAGCGCCCTAACATCAGCCACTAAGTATGAACCCTCAGGGTCTTGTTTAAGGGCGATTTTAACCATCTCAGGTGAGAAATCAATGCCTAGCACCTTAAACCCTAACTCACTAGCAGTGACTGAGTGGCGGCCGCTGCCGCAGCCCTCAACCAGTATGGTGCCTGATTTACCCTTAAGGAATTCAAGAACAAATGATAAAGGCTTGGTCCGAAGCCTGGCCCATGAAGGTGCAATCTTGTTAAAAACCTCTCTTAGACTCATACACCCGTCCTCTGGAGTTTATCATAATGCTTATTAACAATTGAAGTTGAAACATAGCCTGAGTGGGGTCTAAGCGCGCCGCTGAAAGTCTTAGGGATGTAAAGCAGTTCCTGAATTAATAAACGGTCACGTTCAGCTCTTCCTAACTCGTTAAATTGCTCGCTTAATAACTCAATAACGTATCGGGGGCTGACATTCATTGCTTGCTGCCATATCCGGGGGAACGGGTGAATCCGGGCGTGCAGCCGGTCGCTCTTAGTGCCAGTGCTCTTAAAACAGGCAACGCAGTTCAGGTTTATATGTGACCAGCCGAGTGATTGGACAATCTGCTTAATTCTTAACTTAACACTAGGCGCTGGCAGGTAACTAACTGATGAGTTAATACTCCTAGAGTAGCGTTTCTTAACTTTTTGACCGCTGACTAATCTTTCATAACACTCGTTAATAACTGCGTTAGTGACCTGCGCCTTGCGGGCTGAGCCACGATGAGGTTTTAACGCGCCGCTGAAAGTCCGAGGAATGTGAAGCAATTCATGGATTAATAATTTATCTTGGTGCTCGTCACATAATCCTTCAAAATAATCTCCTAAGACTTCAATAATATATGATGGTTTAAAACCCCAGGCCTGCTGCAATAACCTTGGCATGCCCCAGCAACGAGCCTTGGTGTACTTAGCTTTTGACTTTAAAGTCTTGAAAACAAATACTTGGTCAGTCTTAATGTAATGCCAGCCAAGAGATGATACTATACTATTAATCCGTGACTTAATACCCGGCGCTGGCAAGTACTTAATCACTTTATTCTCCCTGTAACAGCGTTAATGAATAATTCTCTGCTAACCATATCCCTCTTCAAGGTAACCTTGTAAAAAGGGTAATAAATAACTTTTGACCCTGTAATATTAACATTAGAACCTAATGATTCCACAACCCTCTTAAATAATTCTTTATCAAAGAAACCTTCATCACTAACCTGGTTGTTAGTGTTTATTTTATCTGAACATAGACTGGCAATCCTTGGCAGTACAATCTTTTTAACCACTTTAAAAACCCTCTTATCGCCCTTCCATGATGACTGCTCAATGAATTCGTCATCCCTCAATCTTTTAAGAATCAAGCGCAGGTCATCATCAGGCAAATCAGTAGCCTTTTCCAGCTTATTAATGGTATTATTATGATTATATAATAATTGAATAAGCACTCGGACTTCATTAATTGATAAATCCTTCATACATGACAGGTCAAACTTATCTTTAAAGTTTTTATCAACCACTCTTAAACTAGGGGTGAAGTAAATGAAAGACTCAGAGTAGTGTCTGCTGAATAGTTTTTTCTGAAGAATCTTCACTGATAACTCAATTAAAGGTTTATGAACTAATTTTATAGACTCAACAAGCTCGGGTTTGCCAAAAAATAAGTATTTCTTACGAGCCCGGCTCATAGCAATCCTCTCAGCTTCAGACTTGCCTCTTAAAGCCTTAACCCCTAAGTCCTCGCTCATCTAATCATTAATTAAGTGTCATTAGTTAAAAAATTGTTCGAAAAACTATTAGTAAAATTTTTAAAGCTAAAACTAGACATTATTGTCTATGATATTACCTGTTTCAAAATCATGCCATAAGATAATAAAGCATGTTTTCAAAACTAATGGAGTTAAGATTTCAAAACTATTAAAGGCTACAAGTGTCTCGCAAAAAATAGGTTACCGGCACATTAACAAGCTTGAAGAAATCAACGTCTTAACCGAGAACTCAAATGGTTCATTAAGGATAATTAAACCTGACCTTAAAACCGAGACCGGGCGGTTAGTTTATAACTTGATAGAAAAGGAACGGGAGTTAAAATTAATTAAGAAGAATCCTAAAATAAAGAATTCAATACTTAATTTAAAAAAACATGCTAATAAATTATTAATTGAATCAGCAGTCATATTTGGTCCGTTCATTAATAACAACCTTGAAGAGAAGATTAATATTTTAATAATATCAGATAATAATGATAAAAAGATACTGCCTTTTCTTCAAAAGTGCTTCAGCAATGTTGAGAACGCGGTCAGCGCCCGGATACTAAGCAAGCAGGGGTTCATTAAGTTCAGGAAGACAAAACAGAACTTGTTTCAGGAATTATTCAAGAATCACGTTTGTGTCTATAACTCTGATTTATTCCTTAAGCTAATCGCTTGATTTCATTAATCAACTGCCTGCCTTCAATAAACGAGTTAGCAACGTTACTCTCACAAAAACAACCAGTGTTATCAACATCACTGGTTATCAAGTAAGGAACAGGGTTGTTAGTATGAGTGCCAAAACAGGCAGGAGTCGCGTGGTCAGATGTGACGCACAAAACGTGCTCTGATAAGTCAATCATTTCAATTAAGGGCTTGAATAATTCTTTATCAATCTTCTCAATCCGTCTTGCCTTTCCAGCAGCATCACCTAAGTGGCCGTACAAGTCAGGGCTTTTAATCCTTAAGAAAACCCCTTCACTGCTTGTTAAAGAATCCATTATTAATGAAGGCAGGTCATTAGTTAATGATAAAACCTTCATACCTAACAGTTCAGCAACACCTAATTCTAAAGCACTGTCAGATATCATAGTCACGGTAAAATCATTTAGCTCATCAAACGATTTAAGCAGTGGGAGTGAGTTGCCCGCTCCCCTAGTGAATACGTGGTTAACCGGTGCTCCAGTGTTAACTAATACCTCAACTGATTGTTTAACAAAGTCATTAATCAATTCAGCTGTCTCAACACTCTGAGAATCAAGTGGCTTGCACTCCTTAAGCTTTATGTCAGGCAGTGACATGAGGTCGGGTCCAACCCTGTGTCGGATAAAACCAGGGTAAGTATCAGTAACCCTGTCAGGTAATTCGTCATGAATCACTAATACTCCCTCATCATTCTTTAAGTACTTGAATTCAAAAGGCCTTCCAAGAGTGATGCCTTCATTAATTAATCGCTCAGCCTCTAAACCCTGCTCTTGAGTTAATCGTGGCCGATTAATCATGTTCCTATGACCCTTCTTAACCCTTGCGAGCGTGCAATTAACTGCTAACTCGCCCTCACTATAGTCAAACCCGCTGCCAACCGCTTCAATCACGCCCCTAGCAGGCACCTTAAAAGGGTTATAACCAAGCAGTGCGAACAGCGCCACACTGCTCAAAGGTGTTATGTTCAGTCCGACAACGTTCATCAAGCCATTAGTTGATTTTCTGAACAAGGAGTCAATGAATGGCTTTTTAGCGTATTCAAGTGGAGTTTTATTATTCAGCGAGCGGCAGGGCTTGCCTGCAGCACCGCTGAGAATAATGAAAATAACCTTCTTCACAAGGTATTATTAAGGTATAGTTAACTTATAATTATTGGCAAAAAGAATTTAATAAACAATCTGCCTTTCACTCATAATCGGCCCTGTAGTTTAGCGGATAGAATGAAGCCCTGCGGAGGCTTTGACCCGAGTTCGAATCTCGGCAGGGTCAAAAGTTTTTGAGACTGACGGCTCAGGAATCACAGATTACTGTTGTCGACAGGTTCAAAACAAAGTTTTGAGACTGACGGCTCAGGAATCACAGATTACTGTTGTCGACAGGTTCAATCTCCTCTCATCTTTTTCTTTAGTTCCTCAAGACCGTCCAGCATCTCTTTTTGAAGCTTAAGCAAGGGTCCAGACAACTCCTTATTTGGTGTTTCAACCTCTAGATTCTCTGCAGGTTTAAAAATTTCCAAGCCATCAATAAAATCTTTAACAAAAGAAGGGAATTCATTAATTGATTTAAGAGCAATCATTTCGTACTCGCCGCTCCACTCACCATCTGCCTTGTGAGTAGAGCAGTAATGGTCTCCGTTATCATCAGACCATTTGTAGAAAAAATAATTAAGGTCGGGGTGTAATCTTAACTCATCAGAGTTAACAAAACCCTCTTCAGCTTTTTTCATAATTAACTCCAAGTCTGAATGATTAACAACGTCTTTTCTAACCACTTCTTTATTAACAACTAATCCAAATAGTATCTTATCATATTCAGCGGCTTTAACAACAAAACCAGCTTTTGATAAGTAAGTCTTGCCTAACTCAGTCATACATAATACTTGCTTAAGGTGTATTAAATTCTTTTCTATCATAGACAATTATATCTATAATAAAACAATAAACACAAAGTATATAAAGCAAGGTATAGATTAGTTTTAATTAATGAGAAAATCTGACAAGAAATTAATGCATTACTTCTTAAGAGAGAAACCTGTGATGATGTTAATCAAACTCAGAAACTCTAACAAACCACGATACGCTAGTTTATTAGCTAAAGAGGTTGATTGCACTTACAGCCACACTGTCAGGATACTGCAGATACTTGAAGAAAACGAATTAATAGAGTTTGATAAGAAAGGCAGGATTAAAATAATTAACCTAACCAAGAGAGGCGAGAAAATCTCGATAATAATGGAAGACCTGGTAAGGGCCTTGAAGAAGTGAAGATTTCAGGACTCATCTATTAACTCAGCGTACTCCATTACGCGGTTAATTGTTGGTTCTACCTTGAACTTAATTACATCAGTTAATAATTCCTTAAGCGTCAGCCACTCGCGGATACGATAACCGTTCGGCGTCTTCTCAATTAAATCCAGGTCCTTCAGTCTAAGAAGGTGCCGGCGGATATTGCTCTGAGATACTCCACTCTCCTTGTTGTTAATTAAGTACTTATAGACTTTTTCAACCGGCAGGTACTTCTTGTCCTTGCCAGCTTTAATGAACAAGCCCAGCAATGGGACTATAACATCCCGGCTGTCGCCTGGCTGAAGCAAGCCGATACTAATACAAAACTTTCTTAGCAACTCCTTGAAATCACCTGACGGCTTCTCAAACTTCCTGAGAGTAAATTCAAAAACCGGCAGGTCCTGGAATGACTTTCTCATAAAGCACTATTAACTGCTTGGTGCTTAAAAGTTTTAGTCTACTATCCCTAGTTCCTTTAAGAACTTCCTAGTAGGGATTGTTAGTTTAAAACTCTTTATTTCCTCGGGTGAGTAAAAACCAATATCCTTGCCCTCAGAATCCATCCTTAAATCCCCTCCAGGGTGCTCTGCCCCAAACAAGTACCACTCATGGTAATCAGCTCCTCCCCTGCAAGGATCATAAAAAGGCGCGTAGTGCCCTACTAGTTTAAAATCCTTAATCTCAAGTCCCGTCTCCTCCTCAACCTCCCGCCTAACAGCCTTTTCAGGCTCTTCCTCCTCTAAATGGCCTGCCGGGATTGTATAAGCAAACGGGTACTTACGCCGGTTAATCAACAATACCTTATCACCATCTTTAATAACCGCTCCAACTGAGACGTGGGCTAACCCTTTGCTCGTCTGCCTGGCTGAGAAATCACCAAGAGGCAGCTTCACTCTTGGCTCAAGGTGCCCCTTATCACATAAGTAGTACTCATCACCATCCCGCTCCACCTTCTTAACACCTTCTGAACCGCAGATAATACACTTCATTAACTAATCTAAAATATTAAATAACCTATTAACTTTACTAATCTATGTATGAGGACCGGTCAGCAGGAAGTGCCATTATATCGTCTGATAATCGCTGCGACCGTGGTATTCATCGTCGGGTTATTTATATTCACCATCATATTCAGGGCTTACATTACTTTCCAACAACTAGAACAATCAGTTCTTGAAACAGGCGATTACTCTGAGAACGAAGCCACCCTGATAGTTCTCGGAGCAATTCCATGGGCGCTGGGAGGACTATACGTTTCACTACTAGGAGTGATTATCTACTTCCTGCTTAGAGGAAGCAAGGCGCCTAAAGAAGAGAAACCGCCGCCAAGCTTCAGAGGCTATCGTTAATCTTATAAGTTTATAAAGTAATAAATACTTAGAAAAAATATGATAAAGGACCACCACCTCTTCCTAGCAATTGTAGGCGTATTTGCTCTCTTCGTACTAGGAGTTACAATTCCAAACCTGGAGGCATCAACAACAGGCTACTACGTTAAGGAGACCATGTTCTGCGAACCAATGAGTTGTAGTGAGCGAGGATTAGGACCCGGGGGCAGTTTTTACTGTGATAAAAATAATTGCTATCGTGACTGCTACCAAGACGGTGAACTAATTGAAATGGCAACCTTCTGTGAAAAAGGATTAAAACTAGTAACCGAGTAAAAGCCTTATGAAAAGAAAAAAGAAGCAGTTAATAATAGCTATTCTAGTAATATCAATACCCACTATTATCATAACAATAATACTTGCAACCAATCTTCAAGTAGTGGATGCTTACGGAACAATTAAAGGCTCCTCTATAGATGTTGAAGCCATGAACTGCGAGTTAATTGACAAGGAGTTCATAATAATTAATTCATTCGTGATTAACCCTTACCAGGGAGAAAAAATACAGGTTGAAGGTTTAGCATTATTTAATTACCTAACCGTCCTAGCATTAAATGATACCTATGACCCTAAGAGTGCCTGCTTCAGCGTCCACGAAGAGGATATAGTGCCTGAACCGCTTGATTATAATGTCAGCGCCGGCGAGTCACTAATGATAGAGTACAACATCACTAATAACCAGGACCAACGGTTATTCTACGAGTGCAGTTTAACAACTGACTGCAACGTCACTAGAGACTTCTACACTGATTATATTGAACCAGGAGAGGTGCACCTAGCCCACTTCAACATCACCTGTCCTGAAGGAGTTCACGAATCAGTCATAGAAACAGTATTTGTTGATGAATTTGTTAATTACCACACCGTTATCAAGAACCTAGTGATTACTGCTGAGTAACCTCATTCTCAAAACCCTCAACC
>WJKC01000034.1 GCA_014729335.1 archaeon
CATGCCCTACCAATTAAGCGGCGGGCAGCGGCAGCGGGTAGCCATTGCCAGGGCCCTGGCAAATAACCCTGAAGTAATACTGGCGGATGAGCCGACCGGCAACCTTGACTCAAAAACCGGTGATGAAGTAGAGAGGTTATTTGAGAACTTATGGAAAAAAGGCAACACAGTAATAGTGGTCACACATGATAAAGGGATAGCAGAAAAGGCGAATAGAATAATATATTTAAAAGACGGGGAAGTCATAAAAGATGTTAAAAATGCGTAAAGGGGGTTTAGTAATACTACTACTAGCATTAAGCACCGCCAGTGCCGCCTCAGTAATGCAAGTAAGCAGTGACACCACCGGCATCACACCCGGCAAGACTGGTGTGATAACCCTCACCTTCACCAACGCTGGAACAGATATAGCCCATGACACTAAAGTAGTGCTGAAAGCGCTTGACAACCCGTTAACCAGCAGTTCATTATGCAATGAGTGCACTGAGTACTCAAACTCGCAGCGATTATGCCTCAACTACAAGGATTACTGTTACAACCGGGTCGGTGACGTCTATGGCAGCTACTCACAGGACGCGAGCTTCAGGGTGAACATCCCATCAAGCATTGAGACAGGCACCTACGTAGCCGAGTTCGAGGTGCACTACGGTTCAAAAAACGTGACCACCAACGAGGTTAAGACCAGGCGGATGAGCAAGCAGGTAGTGCTGGAGATAGACAGCTTGAACGTTAAACCAGATGTTAACATAAAAAAAATCAAGACCCCGGAGATAATCCACCCAGGCGACGAGTTCAACATAAGCGTTGAACTAGCAAATAACGGAGAAGTAACAGCCCAAGAGTTAAGCATAGGGTTGCTAAGCGATTACCTGAAAGTAAAAGACACAACCAGTGAACAAGCACTAGGCGACTTACCAGTTAACGAGGAGAAAACAGTTAATTACACCCTGCTAGCTGATGCCTCGATACCGCCAGGAGTCTATGATATCAGCTTCAGCCTGAACTACACAGACAACGAGGAGAGCTACACTGAGAGCAGTGATACAGGGATACTAATTGACGGCGAAGCAGACTTCAACGTGTTCGTGCAGGACATATCACCAGACATTATAACCACTGACACTGAGATAACAGTGTTCGTGAGCGTGGCTAACACAGGGGTGATAGATGCGCGCTCAGTCAGCATTGAAGTAAAACCATGCAGTGATATTGAATTAGGAATAACCAGCGAGGACTTCCTAGGAGACCTGGATGCAGGCGACTTCACAAGCACCAGCTTCAGTTTCAAGCCAGTCAATGAGGGGGAGGTAATGATTAACCTGACAGTTAAGTACACAACCCCCAACGGCAAGAAAGCATCCTATAACACCAAGGAGAGGGCAGTCATCAGGTTCAGCAACGCGCCGGCAAGAACCAGCACTGGAACCAACTGGGTTACAATCATAATCATAAGCGCTGGAGCAGTCATAACGGTTTACTTTTTAGGCAAGAAATTCATTAAAAAGAAGAGATGAGAATAAAAGACACCATAAGCCTGACAATTAAAAACATAGCTTACAGGCGGACAAGGAGCTGGCTGACAATACTCGGGATAGTGATAGGCATAGCAGCCGTAGTCGGGCTGGTAAGCCTGGGAGACGCTATTGAAACATCAATAAATAAACAATTAGGGGGCTTAGGCGGTGACAAACTAGTGATAACGCCCGGGGAGTCGCAGCGGGCGTTCAGCAGGCGGGCGGACTTTGAAGGACCGCCAACAACAACCATAACAACCGAGACAGAAGGGGCTGAGCCCTTAACAGAGAGCGAGGCAGAGCAGATAAACCGATTGCCCTACATAAGAGCGGTGTCGCCAATGGTCCAGCAGATGCTTGAAGTAGAGTTCAGAAGCGAGTACTCAACAATCACCACCCAGTTTATAAACCCAATAGGCGCGATGGCGGTTGAGGAGCTAACAATGATTGAAGGCAGGTGGCTTAGTAACAGCGACAGGACTTCCTGCGTTGTAGGCTACAACGTTGGCAAGGAATTATTCTCCAATAACATACAGGTTGGCGAGACAATAACCGTTAATGACAAGAGCTGCCGCGTGATAGGGGTGCTGGAAGAAGAAGGGGGCTTCACTGGCATGGATGACTACGTTGTCATAAACCTAAAAGCTATTGACTCATTCATCAATGACTATGATGACGAGCTATCATATATTAACGTCAGAGTAACTGACACCGAGTACGTTGAAGAAGCGGAAGAAGAAATAACTAACCTGTTGCTGAGGCTGCATAACACTAAAGAAAAGGACTTCACAATCCTGTCATTCGCCAGCATACAGGAAAGCGTTAACTCAGTGACCACTCTGATAACAGGCTTCCTGGGCGGGATAGCTGCCATATCATTATTAGTGGGGGCAATAGGCATCTCCAACACCATGTTCACCAGCGTGATGGAGCGAACAAGGGAGATTGGAATACTAAAAGCAATAGGGGCTAAGAAGCTGGACGTGTTATTATTATTCATAGTTGAGTCAAGCATCATGAGCTTAATAGGGGGTTTGATAGGCTTATTCCTCGGACTAGGCCTGGCTCAGGGAATAGTAACCCTCCTGCCAGTATTCTTCAACATAAGAAGCGGCATGCAGTTACAGATAATAATCAACCCATTAATACTAAGCGGGGCACTAATACTATCAGTGGTGATAGGGATAATCTCAGGCTTACTGCCGGCTAAGAAAGCAGCAGAGCTTAACCCGATAGAAGCCATCTGGTATGAGTGATTAAGCCATCACAGACATAACCGGCATGAATTCTCAAAACATCTTTATAAACGTTTTTATACTAAATCCAGTCTATGTTAAAAATAATGAAGAGCGTCCTATCAAGCATTGACCTGGTATGCGTTGTAAGAGAACTAGTAGCTCTTAAAGGAGCGTTGGTGAAAAAGATATACCACGTTGGTGACGAACTAGTATTCCACCTATACCACGAAGGGGAGAAGAAAGCATTAAGAATAGTTATTGGGAAACTAATACACCTAACCGAGTACGTTAAAAAGAACCCGCAGATGCCCAGCAACTTCTGCATGTACCTAAGGAAGTACTTGAACAGCGCCCGGCTGGCAACCATTAAACAACCAAGGCTTGAAAGAGTTGTGACGCTTGGGTTTGTCAAAGGAGGCGAGGTGACAAAGCTGGTGCTGGAGTTATTCAGCACAGGCAACGCGATAGTACTAAGTGAAAACAACGTGATAAAACAATGCCTAAAAGTACAGCGATTCACAGCCAGGACCATCAAGCCCCGGGAGCAGTACCAGCTGCCGCCAGCAGATTACGACTTATCATCACCTGACTTCATTGAATTCAAAAGAACAGTGAAGTCAAGCAACAAGGACGAGCTGGTCAAGGCGTTAGCGGTTGACATCGGGCTCGGAGGGGCTTATGCAGAGGAAGCCTGCCTGCAAGCAGGGATTGATAAAACTATAGACCCCGGCTTAACACCTGAGGACGAGTTAAAAAAGTGCTACGATGAGGTGTTAAAACTAGTGAAGAAAGCCAAGTACGGGTCTTTATCACCAAGAGTGGTGCTTGAAGGTGAGCGGGTAATAGACGCAGTCCCTTTTGAACTAAGATTCCACCAGTCAAGGAGTCAGAGGAAATTCGAAACCTACAACCAAGCACTTGACTTCTTCTACGCCCGAAGCGAGCGATTAACCTTTGAAGAGAAAAAGGAAGAGGTAATACAGGATAAGAAAGAAAGAATAAAAAATAAAATAAGAGAACGAAGAGAGTACGTTGAAGAACTAAAAAGAGAGGCGCGTGAATTAAAAAGCAAGGCCTTTGCAATAAAGAACAACCTATACACCATAGAGAACGTTATTAACTCATTACTAAAAGCCCGGAAAAATGATTATTCATGGACTGAGATAAAAAAAATGATAGAACAGGAACAAGAAGAGGGGTCAAGCAACGCCTCGCTGATAAAAGATTTAAAACCAGATGATAACAAGATAATAATCGACCTAGAACAAGGGATAGAGCTGCCATTAAGCGGCAGCGTAACAGACCTAATGAACGGCTTATTTGAACAGGCAAAGAAGCTTGAAGGAAAAGTTGAAGGAGCTGAGGAAGCGGTTAAGCGTTCAGAAAAAGAGTTAGAGGGCTTCAAAGAAGAGGAAGTAAAAATTGAATTAAACGTGCCTAGAAAAACTGATTCAAGCGGCAAGGATTGGTATGAGCGGTTCAAGTGGTTCAGGACCAGCGAAGGAAACCTTGTTATCAGCGGCAGGGACGCGCAGCAGAACGAGGAGTTAATCAGGAAGTACTTGGAACCAGACGACTTAGTATTCCACGCTGACATCCACGGCAGCCCCTTCACAATCCTGAGAAAAGGGAGGAAGGCGGGCACTGAGTCAATAATTGAAGCAGCCAAGTTCACAGCCGCCCACTCAAACGCTTGGAAAACAGGCACGGCAGTGGACGTCTACCACGTCAAGCCCTACCAGGTAACCAAGGAAGCGCCGAGCGGCGAGTACGTCAGGACAGGGGGCTTCATGATAAAAGGCAAAAAGGAATACCACAAGTCAGTCAAGCCAGAGTTATGCCTGGGCGTTGAAGAGCTAGGGGAGTTAAATTACCGGTTAATAAGCGGTCCAAGGAGCGCTGTTAAAAAGAAAAGCAAGTCGTTCATAACACTGGAGCCAGGCGCGAGGAAGTCAGAGTTAATCCACGAGGTAATTAAATACTTCAAGAACAAGGGGCGCCAGTTCAGCTTTGAAACAATCAAGGCAGCAATGCCCTCAGGCGGGGCAAGGATTACTGGAATGGCTTAAGCAACGCCCTCGGCATTTTAGCTAAACCCTTAATAACCAATCCTAAAACCTTAGGCCACCACTGCGGCGTGAAGCACCTAAGACCTGATAAAAAATAATACTTAACAGACCCCTGGCCAGGCAGTTGTTCAACATGAACCTTGCCGTGCTTTATCGCGTAGAAAGCATCAAACAAGTCATTAACCTCTGAATCAAAAACAGTTCTTGAAGAACCAATCTTATACTTATCATGAGCATCGCTGCCCCCAATCAAGTTAATGTCACGGTCCTTATAGAATCTTAAGTCATCACGGTTTAAAAAATTACAATGAACAGCGATTAAGTCATCAAGACCGCCCTTCTTAACCTCATTCTTTAAACAACCCTTGAAACCATTAAAAGAATTAACATGAGTGGGGTACACAATCACTTTAACACCCCTTAACCCTGAATACTCGCCGTTATTCAACTCCTCCTGAGCCCTTAACATCTCAGGCAGGGTTGCTGACAAGTCGCTGAGCTTGGACTCGGAGAACCAGACTATGTTATTAACCAGCTCCTTAGTATACCCTCCTTTAACAAAGAATATTGAGGAAACATGGCCCCGCTTGCTAAAACCCTTTCCTAAACGATTACTAGTCTCCTTGCCGGGAATAAAATAGAATTGATAATCACTGCCATGCTTTAACTTCAAGCCAGCCTCAGCAGCCTCTGCCTCCCTGATAAGCAGCGGCAGGCACCTAAGACTCTGATGAGGGGTTGAAGCTAACCCAGCCAAGCCGCGGGCGTCAGCACAATAAATCTCAGAGGCTAACGGGCTAACACCCTCGTCATAAGCCGTGCTTGAATGAGTGTGCAGGTCAATCACTGGCTTGCCATTAATTGAACTCTTAATCTCCTCAGCCGCCCCGTTATACAATAAACCAATAGGCTTAGTGAATAAGTCAAAAACAAGGCTCTGCAAACGATGACCGCCATACTGCTTGTAAACCATTCATCCAATTTAATACTAAAAGATTATTATAAAGATTATTATAATAAAAGACTCATTAATACTCTCATGAAACTAGTATTAACTGATATTGACTCAAAAAAAGGGGTTATAAGGTTATTCGGCGAGAACAAAAAAGGAGAGAAAATCATAGTAAAAGATGACGGATTCAAGCCTTACTTCTATGTTAAAGACCTCCCGGCTAAGAAGATAAAGAAGCTAAAAATTGGCGATTATAAGATAGTGAGTGTTAAAAAATTAGGGGATAAACATAAAGTGACAGTGAATGAATCAAAAGGGGTTAAGCCGATAAGTGAAAAAATCAAAAGCCTCGGAGGAAAAGTTAAAGAGAAAGACATACCCTTTACTCAGCGCTACCTGATAGATAAAGATTTAACAATGCTTAAAGGATTTGACAGCGATAAGCTGAAAAAATGCGGTTTCAAGTGGGAGCCGAGAGTGATGGCTTTTGACATTGAAACAGGCAACAAGAAAGGAGTGCCTGACTCATCAATAGATGAAGTATTAATGATAAGCATCTGGACCAACTACGGGGTTAAGAAATTATTAATCAACGGCAAAGAATTTGATGATAAAAGAGTCCAGTCATTCAAGAATGAGAAAGCAATGCTGAAAGAATTCAACCGTTTAATAAAAGAAACCAATCCCAGCATAATAGCAACTTATAACGGCGACATGTTTGACTGGCCCTTTATCAGGGACCGTATGAACAACCACGGGATAAAAAGGGACTACGGGGTTGATGGTTCAACAATGACTATTATTAACCGGGGGGTTAGTTCAACCGCCCGGATAAAAGGATTATCACACGTTGACTTATACGTGTTTGTTAATAAGATACTAAGCGCTAACCTTAAAACCTCAACCCTTGACCTAGGGAGTGTCAGCGAGGAATTAATAGACAACACTAAGAAGGAGATGGACTGGGATGAATTCTACAGTGAGTGGGATAAAGGCAACCTCAAGAGGATAGTTGAGTACTCATTAACAGATGCTAAAGTAACCTATGAATTATTTAACAAGCTGAAACCAATACTTTTTGAGCTGGCAAGAATGGTTAACCAGCCGTTATACGAGACCTGCCGCTCAAGTTACAGCAGCCTGGTGGAGAACTACTTAATAAAGAGGGCTAAGGAGTTCAACGAGACAATACCAAGACTGCCTTCAAGGAGCACTGTTGGAGCCAGGCATAAAACCAGCTTCACGGGCGGTTACGTGCACCAGCCAGAAGCAGGCATCTACGAGGACATAGCAGTGGTTGACTTCAGGAGCCTGTACCCGACAATCATAGTCTCATATAATATTGGGCCGGGAACAATAAGCACCAAGGGGTTGAAGATAAAAGTTGACGGCCGGGAGCACCACTTTAACCAGGAGGAGAAGGGTTTCATCCCAAGCGTTGTCAAAGACTTGGTTAAGACAAGAGCTGAGATTAAAAAAGAACTAAGAAAGAAGAAAGACCCGTTGCTTGAAGCCAGGAGCTACGCAATTAAGACAGTGACAAACGCTACCTACGGGTACTTATCATATCCTCGCAGCAGGTGGTACTGTTTTGACTGCAGCGAGAGCATCACAGCCCTTGGCAGAGAGCATATTAAAAAAGTGATAGATAAAGCAGTGAAAGCTGGTTTCGGCGTGTGCTACGGCGACACTGACAGCGCTTTCCTAACACTCGGCGACAGGACAAAGAAAGAACTGGAAGCCTTCCTGAAGAAGATAAACAAGGAACTGCCAGGGATAATGGAGTTAGAGCTTGAACGAATATGCCCCAGGGGCTTATTCGTGGCAGGCAAGAAAGGCAAGAAGGGAGTGAAAAAAAGGTACGCCCTGATTGATGAGGAGGGAGAGTTAATAATCAAGGGGTTCGAGTTTGTCAGGGGCGACTGGAGCAATATCAGCAAGAAAACACAATACAGGGTTTTCCAAGCTTTATTAAAAGACAACAGCCGGTCAAAAGCAATAAGCGTTGTAAAAAAAGTTGTTAATAAGCTAAGAGAGAATAAAGTGCCGATAAAAGACCTAGTATTAAGAACCCAGTTAACAAAAAATATCAACCAATACAAGAGCATTGGCCCTCACGTGGCAGTTGCCAAGCGGCTGGCTGAAAAAGGCTACCCAGTCAGCGCAGGCACCATTATCAACTACGTGGTAATAGAGGGCGAGGGGTTGATAAGGGAGAAAGCAAGAACCGTGGATGAAGTTAAAGAACAAGGGTTAAAACCAGACGCTGAGTACTACATTCACCATCAAGTAATACCAGCGGTTGACCGAGTACTGGACGTGCTGGAAGTAAGCGGGGAAGAGTTTGAGAAACAAAAACAGGAAAAACTAGCAGACTTCTTATAGTAAATCTTAAAAAGTTATCACACTATCCGCTCATAAATGAAAATATACAAAAGCAAGTTCGGAGGAGTAAATTATGACTTATTCTTATCAGAAGATGTTAGTGAAGAATTAGAGAAAAAGTTGAAAAACGGTGAAGGGATTGTTAGGAAAAATTATGAAAGTAACCCTGAGATGACGCTAATGATTTACGGCTCGCTTGAACAAGAACTAAAAAAGAGCAGGGAATTAACACTAGAGGACAGGGCCAGCAACTTAATAGCCCAGTTATTCCTTAACTCCTCAAGAAAGCCGTTAAACAACCTGTTAAAAAAAGGTGATAAAGCAGCAATACTAAACGCTCATGGAGCAACAATAAACAATGAGTGGTGTTATCTTGACAAGGATTATAAAACAATTAATTCATGGATAAAAGAACAATCAAGGAAATATTACAATGCGTTAATAATAACTTGCTGCAACCCAGACAACAAAAACCCAATAATCTACTCAGAAGGGGATATTGGTCTTATGTGCAGTCATAAAACAATCATCATTAAATAAGGAAAGAAATATTAAATCAGTTTTTTTAAGTTATTCTTATCATGAACAAAGAGGACTTCATAAAAGCGGGCAGGATAACAGCCAGGGTCCGGGAGGAAAGCAAGAAATGGGTTGTGAAAGGAGCCAGGTATGTTGACATCGCTGATAAGATAGAGGAGAGGCTAAAAAGCTTAGGGGCTAAGCCGGCGTTCCCGGTTAACATCAGCGCCAACAACCACGCAGCCCACGACACGGCAGGACCAGGTGATGAGCGGGAACTGGAAAGCGGTGACCTGGTGAAGATAGACCTGGGAGCAAGTGTTAACGGCTGGCTGGGCGACACAGCTTACACCAAGGAGATTGAAACAGACAAGCATGGAGCACTAATAAAAACTAGTGAGGACGCTTTGAAAAAAGCCATAGAACTAGTTAAAAAAGGAGCGACGCTTGGAGAGATTGGAAAAGCAATAGGGGGGGTAATAAGCAAGGCGGGTTATAACCCGATAAGGAACCTGGGCGGGCACCCGCTAGGCGAGTACCAATTGCACGGAGACTTTGTCATACCCAACTATGATAACAACAGCACCCAGGAACTAGCACCGGGCGGGATAGCGATTGAACCATTCGCAACCAACGGCGAGGGCTTTGTGCATAACGCGCCGGAAACACTAATCTACAGCTTGAAAAAACCAAGACCAGTAAGGAACACGATTGCCCGGAAACTGCTCAAACACATAGTTAAGAATTATAACAAGCTGCCGTTTGCTGAGCGGTGGATAGCAAGGGAGTTCAAGCACTACGAGTACGGGCTGAGAGTATTGCTAAAAGAGAAGATAATACATGGTTACAACATCCTGAGAGAGAAAAAAGGGAGACTAGTCTCCCAGAGCGAGCACTCATTATTATTAAATAATGAAGTAACCGTGACAACCCTAAGCGCTTAACTTTCTAATATACTTATCATCAGCCGGGGTGGTTTTCCTCAAAAAGTGATTACGAAACAGGTATAAAAAAATAGGCACAATCTATGAAGAACTAAAATGCTTAGGTATTGATAAAATACTTGAAATCAGCAAGTTATTCACCAACGCATGGAAGGACACAATAAAACACTACGAAGAAAAAGAATTATTAGCAGACAAGCTTAATCATCATCACGGCTAGGACAGTCAAGGTTAGGGCAGAAAGAAAAAGGGCGCTTACCTTTCCTAATCAGTATCATCTTATGAAGACCGCAGTCGCTGCAGACAGTGTTATTAATCCTCAACAAACCGTGCTGCGGCAGGGGGTAAGAGTTATGACAATTAGGGTAGCCCTCACAACCAATGAACCGCTTGCCAGTCCTCTTAGAAGTAATAATAACCATGTCCTTGCCGCACTTCAAGCATGAACCAACCACCCTTGACTCATGAATCCCATCCCATATCCGCTCAGCAATACCCTCCTGGTGCTTTGTCAAGACCTCAAGCGCCTTTAACAACAACTCACGGCTCTTATTAACAACCTCCTCCTTTGACACCTCGCCGTTAGCAATTAACTCCATATCATCCTCCAACTCCCTAGTCATAGACGGCTCAGTTATCAGGTTAGCATAAGAGTCCAAGGCGTTCATAACAGCCATTGCAATAGGAGTCGGCTCCAGCGACTTTGAACTAAAAAGGTAATGGCGTCTAACTAACTTCTGAATAATAGCGGGCCTAGTGCTCTTAGTGCCCAGGTTCAAGTCATTCATAGCCTTAATAATAGTGCCGTGACCATAACGCCTCGGAGGCTTAGTCTTCTTACTAACACACTTTAAACTAACAACCTTTAATGAATCACCGCCAGCTAACCCGGGCAGGACATTATCCTCTTTAGCTGAGAAAGTGTAAACCCCGCGCCAGCCAGGACTAACCACGCGGTAACCGCGTGAAACAAAATCATAACCCTCCACGTCAAGCCTGACTCGAGTTATCTCCTCAACACACTTCCTGGCAAAAGTGCTGATGAAACGCCTAACAATCAAGTCATAAACCCTCTTCTCATCCTTTTTCAAACCCTTAGGCTCAACACCAGTCGGGTGAATAGGCGGGTGGTCCCTTGTCTGCTTAGAACCGCGGGTCGGTTTTAAACCCTTTTTCAAAAAGTCAAGTAACGGCTCATAACTAGTGCCCTTAAATGAATCAAGAATCTTCTTAGTATCAATGGACTTAGGGTAAACCTGGTTATCAGTCCTCGGGTAACTAATAAAGCCCTTAAGGTAAAGAGACTCAGCAATCCTCATAGCATTAACACCTGAAAAAGCCAGGTTAGCCGCTTCTCTCAGGAAAGACGTGGTGTTAAACGGTGTTGGCGGCTTAGACACCCGCTCCTTAACCCCTACCTTCTTAACAACCGCTATTGGAGGCTTAAGCCCTGATAACTCATCCTTAAGCTCCTTGTCAAAAACCCTCTTCTTAGAGTAACGGGCAGTGAAGACCACCCCGTCCTTTTTTATTTTTAGCGGGAACTGCCAGTAAGGCAGCGGCTTGAACTTATTGCGCTCCTTCTCACGCTCAACAATTAATGACAGAGTGGGGCTCTGAACCCTGCCCGCGCTCAAGTAAGAATTACCCAATCGCTTGGTTGACAAACTAAGAAACCTTGTCAGGACCGCGCCCCAGATAAGGTCAATCTCCCGCCTAGTATCAGCTGCAAAAGCAAGGTTATAATCAAGCGCTGTTAAGTTATTATAAGAACTATTAATCTCATCAGGGGTTATGGCTGAGTAATGCATCCGCTTAACAGGCAAGTCCTTAACACTCTTAATAATGTTAACCGCTTCCAAACCAATGCTCTCACCCTCAGTGTCAAAGTCAGTGGCGATGACAACGTCATCAGCTTGCTTAGCAAGGGCTTTAACTAACTTAATAATCCTTAACTTATCATTCAAGTATACCAGTTCTGCAAGCGCTAATTCCTTAAGCGGCACCTTAGTCCACGAAGAATACTTTTCAGGGAAATCAACTTTCAAGACGTGGCCGCTTAAACCAACAACTAAATGGTCCTTAAAAGAGTAATAAGGAACCTTGTACTTCTTCTTAGTCTTGTAATCATCACTGCTGATAATAGCAGTAATACGCTTGGCAGCAACTTGTTTCTCGCAAATAATTAAGTGCATATCAAGAATAGGATATTGTTACTTTTTTAAATCTTTGGGCGTGTAAGTACTAATTACCTCATAAACCGGGCCCTTTGGGGTTAAGTCACTATTGTAAAGGTTAAAAGACTTAACAGTGAATGACTCCTCAAACCTGACATCATAACAAGCGCGGGCCAAGGCGTTAGTGCTCTTAACAAACTTCACCCTTGCAAGCGTGGCGTGAGGAGTGAAACGGTCCTCAGGGTCAAGACTAAGAGCCTCAGCCACCTTATCATACAATTCAATAACCTGCTGCCTGCCATTTTTAACCGGTGAGTGAATAACCCTAATATAACTCTTCTTAGGGAAGAAAGAAAGATTCTTAAGACTGGCTTTAAAAGACGAGAAACTAACCTCTCTTAATGACTCATCAACCTTATCAACATTATCAACGCCCCCGAGGAAGTGAAGAGTGATATGAAGATTAGGCTCCTTAACTAACCTCATCCGGGCGTCAACGTGCCTGAAGCCGTCCTGAGCCTTAACCAAAGCCTTCCTAACCCGCCCTGGCAAGGGGATGCCGATAAAACAACGCATAACTAAACTACAAAAGAACTTGTTATAAAAACCTTTAGTATAACACAATAAATTCTTTAAAACAAGAAGTGATTTATTAAAATAATGTTAATAGAGTCAATAAAGAAACAAGTAGGGTCAAACGGCGAGCAGGGCTGGCCAGTAGTTGTAAGGGACCGGGTAGGGTTCCCGCATCAAAAAGAGTTAAGAGTCACCAATGCCTGCTGCGCCGTGACCTTCTTATGGACCATGAGGGACAAGGTGTTGCCAGAACTAGATAAAGAGAACCTGGCAATAGCCACTAACTTCTACACCCCTGCAGGGCTTGAAGGAATGGTCCGGAACATACTAGGCAACCCCCAGATAAGATACGTAATACTACTAGGCGAGGAGTACGCATCAAAAGACGGCAGCGACACCAAGACAGAACTAACCTCTGCCAATGCCATCAGGGCGTTCTTTGAAAAAGGAGTAAACAATGACAGAAAAATACCTGGTTTTGAAACAGCGGTTCACTTTGATAAGAACATACCAACAGAGCTGATTAATAAAGTAAGAGAGGAAGTGGAATTAATAGATTTAAACAAGGATATGCCGGGCGCGTCATTAAAAGATAAGATAAGGAAAGCAAACAAGCTAATGAAGAGGTTAAAAAAGGAGCCGTTTGCCAAGAAGCCAATAGTCTTTGATTTTGAGGAGCAGGAGGAAAGCTTCCCGTACGAGGGCGGTCCAATAATAGTTCACGGCACTAACATCCCTGACTCATGGGTTAAGATGATACACGCGATTAACAGGTATGGAAGGAAGAACTTAATGAACGCTGACACTGACCGGTGGGTCAAGGAGGTTAATAACATGACAGTAGTTATCCACGACCCGCAGGACACGGATTTAAGCTTCAACCCATTCTTAGTCCCATTAACAGAAGAGAAGATTAATGCCTACCAGGAAGAGATACTGTCACCAATTCTTCCTGAAGGAAAAGCTTATACTTATGGCAATAAATTAAGAGCTTATACTGCGCCGGCTGAGCCGATAAAAGAACTAGTTAACACAAAAGAATACCGGGACTATGAGTTTGGCAAGGGTCCGTGGATTGACGCTAATGTTAAATACCTAGATAAACATGCTGAAGTGGATCAAATAAGCGATTTAATTGAAGTCCTTAAGAGGGACCCCTACTCAAAAGCCTGCGTCGCCATTACCTGGCACGTACAGGACGAGTTAATGAGGAAGCATAAATCAAGCCCGTGCCTGGTATTACTGCAGGCAATGGTTCAGGATGAGAAGCTTAATCTAACAGTGTTCTTCAGGTCTCATGACATGACCCAGGGCTGGCCAGAGAACGCTTACGGCTGCGCCGCAATACAAAAGAAGATAAGCAAGGGCATCAAAGTGGAGCCGGGGCTGCTCACAATAATCTCAGGCTCAGCCCAGATATACGCCCACTACTACGAGCAAGTAAAAAACATGCTGGAAAAACACTACGAGTACAAGGACGACTTCAAAGACCCAAGAGGCAACTACGTGGTGGAAGTAAAAGATGACTTGATAATAGTCAAGCACTTACACCCTGATACTAATAAAGTGATTGACATGTTTGAAGGCAAAACAGCCAAGGAGGCTTACACCCAGATAGCTCACAAAGGGACGTCAATCAAGCCGTCGCACTTAATGTACATAGGGTCAGAGCTGGGCAAAGCAGAGTTATGCATTAAACAAGACAGGGAATACGAGCAGGACAAATTATGAAACCAAGTTCAAGTAAATGCTAGTGTAATCCGCACCTTCTCCCTCAACCTTCATAACCGCCTCGTAAACCTTCTCAGGAACAAAGTCAGAGTAAGCAGTCACTATACCCTTTAATTCCTTGAAAGCATCAAAGCTTAAAGGATTAAAAGACGAGCGGTCCTCAGTCATCCTAAACTTATCCAATAAATCTGAGAGAACTTTCTCGGCAAGACCGCTAACCTTATCTATAAAATCATTCTTCAACACGCGCTCTTCCTTCTCGCTCTCCTGTCTAAGCTTTTTCTTACGAATACCATACTCCTCTCTCAAGGATTCAATCTTCTCTGACAACTCAGTGTTTAAATCATCAACAGCCTGTTGGAAAACTTTACTAGACTTCTCTAACTTATCACCTAATAATCTTATATCCTCCATTAAAGAGTTAATTCGCAGACAAAGTTTTTATTCTTTTAGGTACCAGAATTATTACTTACATCAATGAATCATAAAATTTTTCAACAACTTGCTTAATTGTTGCAACAGCAGAACTTACCTCTTCAGGGTCCAAGTTAATTGAATCAATGTAAAAAATTGGGCCTTCATATAATAACTCGCTGCCGCGGTAATCAACATAGTTCCTTTTAAACTTAACCTCTAAGTCAGACGTGTTATTATAATCAATAATGAACCTTTAAGCTTTACTTAAACTAGGCTCTCCATAAATATTAACAATTGTTAATATCTTCATTAATCTTTTACCATTAACCCGATGAAAAAACCAGTCCATATAAGCGTCTTTTCCCAATTCCTGATTAGTTCTTCTAATAATATCAATTAAAGAATCAACCCCCATATGTTAAAAAAAGGTTTTAATAGCTTAAAAATGTTAGTACAAAACGTGTTAATCACATTTGAAGGGATTGACGGCGCAGGCAAGACCACCCAGAGCAGGTTACTAAAGAAGTGGCTGGAATCAAAAGGTTACCAGGTATTACTAACATCAGAGCCGACTAATAACCAAGTTGGGAGAGTGTTAAAGAAGCGGATGAGGATGAAGACTCATAATTGGGTTGAAGCAGTACTATTCGCAGCTGACCGGGCTTTACACTGCGAGAAAGTAATAATCCCTAACTTGAAGAAGATAGTTATCTGCGACAGGTACATCCACAGCACACTGGCATACCAGACAAGCATGGGGCTGGATAAAAAATGGGTTAAGTGTTTAAACAAGAACGCGCCAGAACCTGACATAACTATCTACTTAGATGTTAAACCCAGGACAGCGATGAAGCGCGTGCGGAAGCGGTTAAAGAGAACAATCAAGTACGAGAAACTAAAACTGCTGAAGAAAGTCAGAGAGGAATACCTGAAAATGAAAGGCAATAAATTTAAAGTAATAAACGGTGAAAAGAGTATAGAAAAAGTACATGAAGAAATAAAGAGGGTAATAAATGATATTATGTGATAATGACATCAGGGAGCGGTTGAAAAAGGACTTGGTCCTAGAGCCGTTCAGCGAGGCGCAAGTCAGCAGCAGCAGCGTGGACCTAAGACTAGGACACGAATTCAGGTCATTCAAGCACGTAAGCAAGAGCCACATAGACCCCTATGACGTGAAAGGAAGCGACGAGTACACCGAGCTGCATAAAATAAAAAACGGGGAGGCATTCATCATCCACCCAGGCGAGTTCGTACTAGCAACAACCCTGGAGCGGGTTGAGATGCCAAAAGACTTAGTAGCGAGTTTAGATGGAAGGTCAAGCCTGGGCAGGCTGGGAATAATAATCCAGACAGCTGCAATGGTTGACGCCGGGTTCAAAGGCAAGCTGACACTAGAAGTAGCAAACATCGGCAAGATGCCGGTCAAGATTTACCCAGAGATGAGGATATGCCGGATGACCTTCTACAAACTAACAGACCAGTGCGACAAAGCCTATAACGGCAAGTACTTGCACCAAAAAGCAGCCGAGGGCAGCAAGATAGAAAAGGACCACGAGTTCAATGATAACTAAACTAACAAAGAAATACTTTAAACAAGCTGCAAAAGTTTATTTAAAACACTATGAAGAGAACCCTAAAGAA
>WJKC01000035.1 GCA_014729335.1 archaeon
GCGCAGGTGCTTGCTTATGAATCAGATATTAAGGATGCTGAGAATGATATCACTAAAGGTAAGGAGTTACAAAATGGTTACTCAAGCAGTGACAGCAGTGTCCAGGACAAAGTTGATAATTACGAGGCAGGCGTCTTGGGGGTTGAGGAGCCGGGTCCTGGTGAGAAGGGGGTTGATGAGGAAGCAATATTTAATCCTAATGATACCAGCCACCCGATGCACATAAGTCACGAATACGTTAATGAACAAGAGGCTGGTTACGATGTTGACGGTGACGGCACGGTTGAGGACTCTGATGTTAAGAACCCTTTTTACTGGGATAAGTGGGATGACTACGCTGATGACGGCAAGATTAATAACTCCGAGCCTCATGATTCTGGTGATAATTGGGATGGTAATGATGATGAGGATTTAGCAGCTTTACTTGATTATAATAAAGGGGTTGATAAAGTGTCAGATGGTCAGAGTAACCTGGATTCTTATTTTCCATTACTAGATGAGTGGCGGGAGAAGCTGGGGATAAGCAGGACCATGACATATATTATTCTTAGCGTAATGGGTATGATAGCTCTTTACAAGGGTGCTAAGGTTATTAAAAAATATTTTAATAAACGCCGTAACGGTCCGCTTGGAACACCGGGTCCTACTGCGATTCATGGTCTGATGCAAACTGTGCCCGGAGAACCTAAATATATAAAAACATTGTTTGAGGTTTTAAAGTAATATGTGGTTTGGAGTTGTTAATGAAGAGGGAGGGCTTAATAACTACTCGCTGGATGAAGTTGTTAAGAAAGCTTCTGAGTGGATTTCAATCGGCAGTAATGAAGAAAGTTTTAAGAAGCGATTGAAGTACCTTACAGGAAAAGTTAATGAGTTAGAAGAAGCTCATTATGAGCAATTTAAGTTTGATTTGTTAAAAAAATTAAATATTAAGATTAAAAAGAATCCAGAAGAACTTAATAATGTGTTAAGTATAATCAAGACAGAGAAGCTGCCTGAAACTAAAGCGTTCTTGGATAAGAACTGGCCGGTTAAGACTTTAGATGAAATCCTTGGATTATTTGAAGATGATAACTTCTTTAATCTTAGTAAGGGCATCAACACTGTATTATTTGATTTAGGAGGGCAGCCTCATTTCTACTTTATGTACAAGGAGATTTTCAAACAAGCTGATGGGGTGTTATTATTCTTTGATTTTAATAATAATTATTTAATGGGTATGGTTGATAACACTGAGATGGACCAGTTAAGGGACACTTACGAGCACCACTTCCCAAAAGACACAATGAGTTATGTTCGTTCAAAAAGTGATATTGGTTACTTAATGAATCAGGACGAGGACGGCAATGAAAAGAATGAATTCACTGTTAATATGAGTGATGATTTCATTAAGCGTTATGAGAAAGCGGATATGGTAATGCCAACCTGCAGTTTTGACTCATGGGGTAATGACGGCGTGCTAGCTGCCATTAATGCTTTAGTACTCAGGCACTTAGACATTGGAAAGATAAAGAGTGCTTTGCAAGAGAAAAAAGCTGTTGATAGAACTAATAAGATGTCCTTAAAACTAGTTATTGCTGGCAAAGGCAACGCTGGTAAGACAACCTTAATTAATAAGTATCACTCACTAGCTATTAGGGACCCGCGTGTTATGCGCAAGACTTTTATGAGCGTTGGTCAAGGAGAATCTGAAGGGTTGTTTATTAACTCATCAGTCTTCTACGCTCACGACGCTGAGGATAACCTGTACCTTGTTAATAGTGAGGGTGAAGTAACTAATTATATCAAAGTAGATAAGTACAGCCTTGAAAAACAAATATTTGAAGGCACTGACCCTGAGACGGGTAAGGAGCAGAAGATGGCAAGGTTCCGGACTGATTGTTCAATTGAGAGTTTCACTTTATATGACGCTGATTATAATGTTTTAGAAACTTACGACGGGCTTATGTGGTCAGGAGTTATTAAATCATTATACCAGCAGGGTATTTCACCACTGCTTGATTTAAAATCTATTGGCAGGATTGCTCAGTTTATGATTCCTTCAAAATGGGGTCTTGACATTCCTGACGGCTTCTTTCTTGATAAACCTGAATTCTTAAAAAGTCGTTATGAAAAGAATAAGAGTTTATATGAGGACGAGCTAGCTTAATTCACTGCTGGAGTTTTTTTCTTGAAATCCTTTTCTTAGTATAAATACTGGCTATTAATAACCCTATCATTAACCCGCCGACAATTATGAACCCTATTATTTCAAACTGGGCTGCGAAGCTGCCCAGCATTGAGAACATGATTACTCGCGGAATAGTGCCTGCCACGTTATAAACAGTGAACTTATTGAACTTCATCTTGGTGACCCCGCTCAAGTAACTGATTGGGTCGTAGGGGATGAATGGTATTAACCGACCGATTAACACTCCTTTCTCACCCCATTTATCAACCCAGCCGTCCATGAAATTGATAGTATCCTCACCTAGGAGTTTTTTAACTATAGGCCTGCCACCCTTCTTCGCTATTAGGAAGCTTAAGCTGGCGCCGGTTATTGAACCTAATCCAGCCCATAGGGTTACCTCCCACGTGTTCATCAGCATGCCCGCTGCCACTAGTACTCCCTCGCTTGGAATAACAACGAGTATTGCCTGCACTATCATGGCAGTGAATAAGCCGATGCCGCCGTAGGCTTCCACAGCTCCTTCTAGGATAGCCATTATTGGCGCTAGTAACTCAGATATCATTTGACTGAAGTGCTGATAAGGGTTGTTGTCTGCTCAATACTACCATCTTTCCTCATGTCTAGGATGAATTTCTGCAGTTTATCCATTGTCTTGACTCTAATCTTCATAACTATGTCAAAAGCCCCGTAAACAATGTTAATGTCTTTTACTTCTTTCTTCTTCACTAAGTCCTCAGCTATCTTGGTCTCGCTTCCCGGCTTAACGTTCATTAATAAATAAGCTGTTACCATTGATTACTCTTAAACCTCCTTTTTCTTTTTAAAGTTTATTTTTACTTACTTTTAAAACTTTCTCTGTGATTATCTTATTCGGGACGATTATTATCCCCCCTTTCTCTCCTTCAAGCGTGGTTGTTAAAAGGCTTACCTCTTTCACTTTTCCTTTGAAACTCCTTATTGATAGCCTGTCGCCTTTTTTTATTACCTTGCTGTTAAGCAGGTAGGCGCCGGCAAAGGCTGAGGGGATTAGGTCCCTTAATGAGTAGATTAGTACTCCAATGATTGATAGGGTCATTATCACCGCCACCAGCCATAATAGTGGCTGGGCAAATCCTAGGAACCCAATCGCTATTAATGATACTATTATATACATCCCCAGCTTAACAAAGTATGATAAGTACCAGGTTATTGCAGCGTTGTAAGGATTATTCTTTATTAACTGCTTGAACTTCTTGGTGCCTTTGATTTTCTCAACATACTTGCTGATTATCTGCACTATTATTACTCCTATGATGATTGTTAAGCCTGCTTGCAATAGGTTTATTAATTCCATAAAGCTTTAGTATTACCGGCTGTTTTTTATAGTTTTATGAAGCGAAAAGAGCAGCGATTGCCTGATGAGTACTACGAGCTCAGGAAGTTCTATGCTGCCCAGCGAACTGATGAGGGCAGGTTAAGGGTTCTCCGCGAGATGCTTAAGTACATCCCGCCTAAGGATTATCGTTTTAACAAGGTTCGCTCCCACACCACTCACCTTATGAGGACTATTCGTGAGCGTATGAAGAAGAAGGAGAAACGAGACGCTGCTTTGAAAAAGGCTCGCCGTTTCTTTAAGACTGATTTCTTTTCAATCGCCCTGCTTGGTGATGCTAACTCTGGCAAGACCCGTTTATTGAATGAATTGTGCGGCACGAGTCACCCCAGCACCCTGGCTCCTTATGAGACTAAGAAACCGGTTATCAGCGTGTTCAAGCATAAAGAAGTGACTCTGAGGGTAGTGGAGGTGCCTAGTGCTGTTAAGCCTAAATATGCTAGGATTCTCCGAGAAGCTGACTTGATTGTTGTGTTGCCTGGCAGCAACGAACGCTTCCTTGAATTCATTGATGAGTTCGAGGTCCAGACACCTGTCAAGGTTCTTAAAGAATTCCCTAAGAATAAATGGACTTTCCTTGATTTAATTGTTGTCAAGCTTAATAATGAGGGCTTGGTGTTGTTTAGGGGCGCCGCCCTAAGCGACCTTGACCTGGACCAAGCGCTAGTTAACGGTGAGGAAAAAGATGAGAACTACGCCCTGAAAGACGGTGACGTTATTGAATCCAGGTGAAGTGTATGCAGGGGAAGGGATTCGAACCCTTGCAGGCACTAAGCCACCGGGTCCTAAGCCCGGCACGTTTGACCAAGCTCCGCCACCCCTGCAATTATTAGAGTGAGAGGCTTAATCTTTTTTTAAGCGTTTTTAATGCTTAAATACTTAGAGTCTTTTAATAATCATTATGAGTAAATGCTCTGTTGGTGACTGCAGCTACAATGTTATGAAGCAATTGGTGAAGCTTAACCAGTTATTATATAACATTGACAGCTACATCAAGGACGCTAAGAGGAAGAAACACGCTGACTGTGTAAAGGCTTTCAAAGAATTGAAGAAGGATACAATGAAGAACGCTGAAGCCTTGAAAGAAGTGCTGAAAAAGCACTTATAATTCTTAGGTTGCAGGCCCCGTATTCGCGATATATCTCTGGCATTAGCGAGTATAGTAGTTTTCTTTTTGGCTTAGAAGACTTTTTCTTTTATGAAAAGAAAAAGGGTCTGCTCCTGCCGGGACTTAAGAATCAAGGATTCTTAGCCCCTGCAGCCGCAACTTCGTTGCTCCTGCCGGGATTTGAACCCGGGTTTCCAGCTTGAGAGGCTGAAGTCCTTGACCAGGCTAGACTACAGGAGCATGGGTTTTTAGAAAATAATTTTAATTTAAAAACCTATCTCTTACAGTGTAATAATCATTATTAAAAAGCAAGGCATTATTTCTTTATGCACTCAATTGAGGGATTTAATCCTAAACCAAGTGATTACGAGTCGGGCAGGACTAAGTACATCATTATTACTGGCTCGGTTATCAGCGGGGTTGGCAAGGGAGTGGTTGCCTCTGGCCTGGCTCGATTATTAGAGGATGCTGGCATGAAGGTGCTGCCATTCAAGTTTGACGGCTACCTTAATGTTAACGCGGGCACCCTGAACCCTTACCGCCACGGCGAGGTATTTGTGCTGGATGATGGGACTGAGTGCGACATGGACCTCGGGACTTACGAGCGGTTCCTTAACACTAACCTGACTAAGAAGAGTTACTTAACCCAAGGGGAGTTAATGGATTACATACTAGATAAGGAGAAGAGAGGTGATTACCTTGGCAGGGACATCCAATTATACCCTCATGTCAGCGGGGAGATAAAATACACCATCCGCGAGCGAGCAATGGGTTACGACGTGATGCTGATAGAGGTTGGCGGGACAGTGGGTGATGATGAGAACGCCACCTTCATCGGCGCGATGAGGGAGTTCATAGTTGAGGAAGGAAAAGAGAACGTTACCGTGATAAATATTCCTTACATACTTGAGCCCCCGAGTCTTAATGAGCAGAAAAGCAAGCCAGCCCAGCTAGGCATCAAAGAGTTAATGAGGCAGGGCTTATACCCTGATTTAGTACTAGCCAGGGCTCATAAACCAGTAACCGATAGCATAAAGAATAAGTTAAGCCTAGTAGCTAACCTGTCAGTTGAACGTGTTTACAGCGTTCCCGACTTGGAAACAGTTTATGAAGTTCCATTAATACTAAAAGACCAGGGGGTGCTGAAACACCTGCCAGTGAGTAATAATGGTTTGGAGGATAGAGTTTTAAGCGGCTGGGAAGAGTTTGTTAAAAGCGTTAAAGAACCATCTGATAAGGTCAGGGTGATGATAGCTGGCAAGTACACCACTGTTAGTGATTCTTACGCTAGTATTATTGAGGCACTAGTCCACGCCGGCGCCAGTAATGATGCAAGGGTTGAACACGAACTAGTTGAGACCACTAGTTTATCGCTAGATGAGATAATTGATAAGATGATATCCTTTGACGGTCTGATAGTCCCAGGCGGCTTCGGTTCAAGAGGGTCAGAGGGTAAGATTAATGCAGTCAGGGTTGCACGTGAAACAAAGAAGCCCTTCCTAGGCTTATGTTATGGCATGCAGTTGGCAGTTATAGAGTACGCGCGGAGTGTTTGCGGTTTAGAAGCAAATACCACCGAGATAGACCCTGAAACACCCCACCCAGTGATATTCTTACTCCCAGAGCAGCACCAAGTAACCTATAAGTCAGGCACCATGCGATTAGGAGCTTATAAGACGAGACTGGAGACTGAAACCCTAGCAGCATCATTGTATAATAAGGTAGTGGTTAATGAAAGGTTCAGGCACAGGTATGAGGTTAACCCTGAATACGTCAGCGTGTTAGAGAACGAGGGGCTTGTTTTCAGCGGCGAGTCAATTGATGGTTTAGTTAAACAAGTGATTGAACTCCCAAACCACCCTTTCTTTATTGGAACACAATTCCACCCTGAGCTCACAAGCAAGCCCTTAAAACCTAATCCATTATTTAATGGTTTTATTAAAGCTTGTAAGTAATTCTTAAATGGTTATTGATTATGTTTGTTACCAGTTCAACTAATTCAATCGTCGTGGAGTCAAGCGTGTTAAATAACGAGACTAGGCAGGATTCAATTCATCCTTTCTTAGTGAGGAATGGCTTAAGGTTTCTATAGTAAGTTAATTAGTTCAAGAGCAGTCATTACTAACCCAATACCGAGAATAACAGATACAATAACCGCTCCTGGCACTCCAAGCGGCGCCTTAAACGCCGGCTTAACACCACTGCTCTTACGAGCCTTAAGCCATAAGTAGATTATAATGAACCCAGTTAGTGTTCCAGTGAAAGCGCCTGAGATTAGTATAGGCTGGATAAAAGATGGCCTGATAATGATTGATATAATCAACGGCGCCAGGCAGGTCAGAGCCCAGGCATAAAACTTGCTTAAACCAAGGTCCTGTTTGAAAACATCCCTTAAAGCCACACCCAAACCCATATAAGAGGTGGTCATGCCGAAGACAGCTATAGCGTTGCCAAAGAAGCCCAGGGCATCAGGCAGTGACTGAGTAGCTACTTCACTTACTCCTTGGTTATAGACGCCGATGAACACGCCACTGAATAACAAGTATAACAAGGTGCAGCTAGTCATTGCAATCAGGACGCTTGGCATGAACTGTTTTTTATGCTTTAATAAAATCTGCTCCAACTCAGGCATGACAGAATAACCAGTTAAGGCAAAGAATACCACGCCGAACGGGAAGAAGAAGTGACCGAGGTTGATTGTTAACAGGTTATTAACGTTTATGCCAGGACTTATTAGGATGGTAACTATGATTATTAAGAATATTAAAACGCTGATTAAACCAAGTTGAACCTTGTCAATTAAGTGGATGCCCTTAATCACCGGGATGCTCATTAAAGCAGTGAATAATAACATGTAAGTAACCTGTGTTCCAGGCAGCATCACTGATAATGACTCGCTGACACCTACAACGTAACTTATTAATGCTCCGTAAACACTTAAGGCAAACATTAATAACGTAAGCCAGTAAAACCTGCCCCCTAAGTACTTCCTGACCAAGCCTGGTATCTGGTATACCTCCCTGCACCTTAACACTACCTCGCCGAGGTATAATAATAACAAGGTCATGCAGAAGCTGATAATTATTGTCAGGACTACCCCTGGTATAAACCCTGAGACGCTGATAGCGTATGGTAGTCCGAGAACTCCCGCGCCAATAACTGTTCCTATAATAGTTGCAATAGCTAGTATTTTCTTCATCTAGTTGATGAATAAGTCCTGATTGCTTAATAAGGTAACGTTAAAACCATTCTGGTTAGCCAGACTCTTAACCTGTCTGCCAGCATCCAATGAAGTGCCTGACAAACCACCATAGTACATTGGAATATTATAAGTAGCGTTAATCATGTCAATTAAAACTATTGACTCATTAATATTCATTGTTAAATCCCCTCCAGCTATTGGGAAAATCAGTATGTCAATATCTGCTATGTTATTCATTTCAGGAATAACGTCAGTTATGCCGGCGTAGTATATTCTAGTTTTATTAATAGTGATGATTAAACCAACACCCTCTGCTTTGTTAATAGTGCCGTTGAAATTGTAAGCGTCAACCGTCTGCACGTTAACCTCATTAATATTGTAACTCTCGCCAGGTTCTATCGGCACCCGGTTGCCAGTCCCCACCCTTACCGAGCAGGCAGCGGGTGTGAGCAGGATGGTTTCATCCTTGCTTAGGATATTAATACTTGATAAGTCACAGAGGTCAGAGGCGCTGTAAGTAACAAGGATAGAGTCGCCTTTAAGGCTGCCAACCGGTGCTGAGTAGGGGTTAATATACAACCTGGTCTGCTGGGTCTCAACTAGGAATCCTGCGTGACCTATCCAGTCAATCTTAATCTCATGTTCTTCTTCACCTATTCCGAGGTCGAACATTGTGCAGCCAGTTAACAGTAATAAGAGTGACAGAGAGATTATTTGCACCCGCATGTCTAATTAGGAGTAATTTAACTGTTTTAAATCTTTACTAACACACACTAGCTGGCTGGTTGTTAGTAACGTTGCAGATTAACTCTCTTATAACTAGTGTTTCAACAATCGTGCTGGCGTTATCAATCAATAATGAGTAACTGGTTGATAACTCTTCAAGCGTTTCAGTGTCATTAACCTGGTAAGCAGCCATTGCTTCTTCATAAATCACTTGTGAAGCATTAATTAACTCACTGACCTCTGCTATCTCTGAAGGGTAAGTGTTGTTTAACTCTGCTAGAGTGTTATTATCCAGAGCAGCTGACTCGCCTGAACCTATCTTTATGAATCGGCAGCCAATAATAGTGAAAGGAACCCCTCCCCTATGAATGTCACTATAGTTGTTAAAAACGTCACTATCGCCCTGCGTGCCCATGTTATCATGATAGCTTATCTCATCACCAAACAAGCTGGTAACGTTGTTAATGATTGGGTGCTCCCATGAACTGTGAATGCAGGTCTCGCTGCCAAAGAAGTAAATAATTGGTTTGCCATCCTCAGTGCATAACTCATCCTCTGTTATAATGAATTGACCAATAGTCTCCTCAGGCGGCTCGTATAAGACGAATTCACCACCCTCATCTTTAATCTTAAAATCACCCATTTCCAGGAATAACTCCGGCGCTCTGAAAACCAGCGTGCCGTCATTAGCTATTGAACCAACGCTTGACCAGACACTCATGAACTGTGTGTTGTCTTGAACGCTTTCGCCTTGAATTATGAATGAAGGAATCTTGGTTATAGAGTACGTGTTAATTAATTGTCTGCCTTTAACACTGTTAATATCGTATTGTTCAATGTTCACCTCAACACCGTACTGTGATACTATCTGCTCGTTAATCGTGACATCATAACAACCATCGCAGTTCTCATCTGTTAAGTATATTAACTTGATACCGGTGGCAGGAGCTGCTGGGTTGTATGAAAAACCGCTGTAGATAACCACTATTAGTATTATTAAGCCGATAGCAGGTATCAACCACTTATTTGGTTTTAAGGAGATGGATATCTCTTCTTTTTTAACCTTCTTTTTTAAGGGTTTAAGCAAGTCTTCAAGCCCGGTTTTCTTAAACTTACTGATCTTTTTTAGCAAATCCTTTTTTGTTATGCTGGATTTAAAATCAATTATACCCTTAACTCTTTTCTTAAGCTCCTTCTTTGTATACTTCTTACTTATTTTTTTAACAAGTTCTTTCTTAGTTGGCATTATTTTAAATCCGAAAGGTTTTAGTTTTATAAATTTTTCTTAATAAGACTTAAATAGTTAGTAAGTTATTTTACTTTGTTAATGATAATAGATGTTTGGAAATCACTCACCATTGTTATGAGCGCGGTATTGATTATTACTTTAATAACACCGGTTATTACCGGTTTATTCACTTTTACCCCTGCCACGTCATTTAGTGATGAATTAAACTGCGAGCAGGGCAAGTGTGTTGAGTTGTTTGTTATGAGCCACTGTCCTTACGGCACCCAGGCTGAGAAGGGCGTGCTACCAGCAGTGCAGGCGTTAGGTGATGATATTGATTTTAAACTAAGATTTGTTTACTACGCGATGCATGGCAAGACAGAGTTGGATGAGCAGTTAAATCAGTACTGCATCCAGTACCAGCAGCCGTCAAAGTTCATTGACTACCTTTACTGTTTCCTAGATGAAGGTGATGGCGAGGGCTGCTTGAATGAAGTGGGTGTTAATACT
Organism: archaeon; assembly: GCA_014729335.1. Lineage (GTDB taxonomy): Archaea > Nanobdellota > Nanobdellia > WJKC01 > WJKC01 > WJKC01. Next base: position 10,317 of record WJKC01000035.1, read on the forward strand.
CAACTGTTAAGCAGTTGCGTGGAGCAATCTGACGAGGCTTTCAACGTCACGGCATTATTTAATGATAGGAGTTCATGGCTTAGCGGTTATTATCCTCGTTTTAATGTTCATTTAAGCCTTAATGAACAATATGGGGTTAGGGGCTCGCCAACCCTGGTTGTTAATGGTCAGCAAGTGCAGCCTTCTTCCCGCAGCCCTCAAGGATTCCTTGACGCGATATGTAATGCTTTGGGCACTAATCCGTCAGGTTGTGATGAATCATTATCAACCACAGCACCTTCCAGCGGTTTCGGTTTCAGCGGCACAGGCTCTGCCAGCACTGCCACTTGTGGTTAAAGGATAAGGTTTATAAACTAATCATTTTCATTAATTCTTTAATATGTTTGATTATTTTATTGACCTTAAACTGCCAATAGCTTGTAAGGATTGCGGCTACCGTTGCTGCAGTAATCATTATAAGACTTGTTATAAGCCTATCTTTTCAGGCGAGTTCTGCAACCGTGATAAGGTTGCTTTTTGCTCAGGTTATCCTTTAAAATTTAATGTTAATGGCAGGTTTGCCGTATCTGAGTGTCTTGGAGAGAAATTCCTGCCTAGAGCTAAGCTTGAATCAATAACTAGCCGCCTGAATAAACTGCACCCGTTTAAAGAGTTTCACTACGTTGACGAGGAAGTGGTGCTTCACGTTTTCAAAGAGCCTCAGATTAAATCTTTTGAAGATGATAAGCAATCCTTTTATGAATCATTAGTTGTTAATAAACCACTTCACCTGAAGCTTCAGGAGAATACTAGTCAGAAATTAATCTGTGAAAGTGAAGAATTATTCAACAAGCTTACCAAACTTTAATAAGAGAATAATTGCTTAATAACTACTTATGTGGTGGATTGTTATCGGAGTGATTGGCGGTATAGGCTTATTACTCTTGATTATCGCGATTTACTACTGGAACACTATCATTGTTCTTGGCAACCGGATTGCTAATGCTAAGAGCCAGATTGATGTTCAGTTGAAGAGGAGGGCTGACTTGGTTCCAAGCCTGGTTGAGACTGTTAAGGGATACGCTAAGCATGAGAAGAAGGTTTTCAGTGAGGTAACCAAGGCTCGGGAGCGGATGATGAAGGCTGGTAATGTTGAGGACCGCGTTGAAGCTAATAATCAGTTAACCAGTGCTTTAAAAACATTATTTGCTATCAGCGAGAACTACCCTGACTTGAAAGCCAATGAGAACTTCCTTCAATTACAGGAAGAGCTTAGCAGTATTGAGAACAAGATTGCTTATGCCAGGCAGTTCTACAATGACAGCGTGCTTCGCTTCAACAACATGATTACAACTATTCCTGGCAAGTTCTTTGCAGGCAGCCGCAAGACCAAGAATTACCTGGAGATAACTGTTGCTGAGAAGTCAATGCCTAAGATAGAGTTCTAGTAAAATATTTTATTATTCTTTTATCTTATTTTTTTTGAAAACCTTTTTAATTATATATAGTGTGTATTCTTACATGGATTGGATGGGCGTGATTGTGGAGGATAGTTTAAAAGACGTCTCAGTTCTTGACCACGTTGGCATTGTTGAGAAGCGTTTTAAGGAGTTAGGTGTCAGCGGCAAATGGACCGTTCTTGAAGTATCAGTTAACGAGGAGGACTTTGATAAGGTGGTTAAGAAGCTTAAGCGGGGTCTCAGGCCCGCGTGGTATGCTTATTTCACTCGCAAGGACCGCCAGGTAATAGTGTTCAAAGGCAAGAAGTTTAACATTAAGAAAGGGAGTAAGAAGTCGCTCGCTCATGTTAAGAACTGGGCTTTTGAAAAGTATAACTTGCTGCCTGATAACTTCACTCTTAACTTATGATTACATACTTCTTAATCTTTTGACTCTTTGTTCTACTGGCGGGTGAGTGCTTAACCATGACTCAACATTCTTCAACGGGTTGTGAATGAATAAGTGATGCACTGCCTTGCTAGCCCTTAACCTGCTTTTATTATAGGATTTTATCTTCTCCAACGCGTCAGCCAGGGCGTCAGGGTTCCTGCCAATCTGAACCGCGCTTGAGTCAGCCAGGTACTCCCGCTTGCGACTAACCGCTAACTGCACTAGTTTCATGATTATCGGCGCAAAGATAGCGAATAACAACCCAATTATTATCAGTAACCCGCCGCCCTTGTCATCCCTGTCACGCCTGCCCCCGTACCACATGCTCCTCCTGAACACCTCGCTGATGATGACAATCATTCCTACCAGCGTGGCTACAAGCGTCATGAATAATATATCATAATTCTTTATGTGGCTTAACTCGTGCGCCAGCACGCCTTCAAGCTCTTCCTTGTCAAGTATTTTCAACGCGCCCTCAGTCACGCCTATCACTGCGTGCTCCGGGTCCCTGCCAGTGGCAAAAGCGTTAATATCAGGGCTCTTAATAACGTACAACCTTGGTTTTGGCAGCCCAGCGCCGATGCATAAACCCTCCACTAGGTTATGAAGCCGCCTGTGCTTTGCTGGACTAGCCTCAACAGCGTTCATGGTTGATAAGACAATCTTATCACTATGATAATAACTAGCCCAGCTCATTATTATCATCAGCGCTGCAGCAAAGATGATTATTATTGAAGTATAAGCAGGGTCAAAGAACCAGCTGATAACCCATGCCAGGAACACCACTGACATGAAAACTAGGATTATCAATATCACTGAATCTCTTTTATTATCACTAATCTCATTATAGAATGAACGCTTTTTCATAAATCCTCCAAATACTTATTTGTTCGCTTAACCATTTTAATAGCCCATGATGAGTCCGGGTGCTCGCACGTAATGCCCCCTGACCAGTTAAAGAACTTTAATGACTCTAGCAGCCTCTTGAAATTATTTATCTTCTCAGCCGGCTCAATCTTACCAATAGCCCCGCCCCGCCTCTCCTCAGTTCTTCCAATATAAATAGTGTGAAAGGATGATATCAGGTCAAGGAAAGTGGTGAAGTCCTCGCTTATCTCCTCAACACCTGCTTTATAACTCATTAACGGGCTGCGCCTAAAATCATAAGTAACCCTGATGTTAGGCCAGTCATTCTTCTTCATTAAGTAATGAAGTAAAGGGAATGAGAACCCATCAAGCAATTCAATACTAAGAGTTACGCCTTTACTCTCACAATAAGGGTATAACTTGTTGATTCCCAGCTCAAACAACCGTATTAAGTCACCGCTCGGGAAGTACATTAACTGCGGGGTGTGGATTAATAACTGGTTGCCATTATAATCAGCTAGTAGTTTAACGCAGTCCTTTAACACTCTTAGTTTATCCTGATAGAATAACTCCCTGTCAACAGCCCTGAATAGAGGGAACACAGGGTTCTCATGAAACTGGAATCCAAGCTCGTTATTAATTATTAACTCAACATCTTCCCTGGTTACTAACGGGGCTGGGTATAACTCCAGGTAGTCAGCCTTGTTCTTAGCTTTTTTAACCAGGCTTTTAATGTCAGCGCCAATTGACCTGATGATGCCATGAGTAATCACTTGCTAACCACTTCTCTTATCTTTTTAATGAATAATTCATTAACTCTTAAGTCAGCTTTATCAACCCTGCCCACCACTAGTATTGACTTCTTGTTTTTTAATTTCTTGATTAAATCTATTGTTTTATCCATGGCAATTATTCCTGTCTTGAATAAAACAAATTCCTCTCTTAAACTATTCTTTAACACCTTGTTAGGCGCGTAGAACTTCTTCTCAAGGTCATACTTGTAACAAACCCTTAACCCTTCCCTGACATCACGTCTCAGCTTGCTGATGTTTGACTCTTTTTTAGGCTTTTCACGTAATAGTATTAACTTAAAACCCTCCTTTTTTAACATTGTTATTAACTCCTCTGTTTTTTCTTTAAAGTGCTTGAAACCATAAACATGTATTAACCAGAAATCAATGCCTTCATATAGTATTATATTATTTCCTAACTCATCCCTGATTTTTTTAAAATAACCAACTATTTTTTCCTTATAATCAGGGTACATTAACATCATTGTCGGGTCAAAAAAGTGGTATAAGAGGGCGTTTTTGCTTAATTTTTTAATAACTTGGAAGTCATCTTTTTTATTAAGAGTTACAGCGTAGCAGAACTCACTGGTCACTTCTTTGAAGAAATTAAACTCTTCTACAGAACTAATATTAATTATCATTTAGTTTTGATGAGGTATTATCTGTTTTTATTAATTACTCATTGGGTGCTCGCAGCGGGGGCAGGCAACGTTATAGCATGGAACCCTGCTTTTCTTAGTGTAACCGCAGTTAGGACACCTGCAAGTAAACTCTTTATTATTCATATCATAAGTTGAAGGTTTTTACCAGCCAATCCCCTAGTTCGTAGATTAATGGCACTTTAACTTGTTCTCCCTGAGCAGCTTTAACTGATAAGTAAGCCACTGTAATTCCTATGAGAACGTTTATCCAGAAGTTTAAGCCCAATAACCATAACGGCACTAAAGCAGTTAGCACTCTTAATAGAAGGAATACTATTAGTAAAGCTGTTCCCTGCATTGCATGAAGACGAACAAATTTGTTCTTTTTCTCAGTTAACATGATGATTAACCCAGTTATCATTAAGTAAGACATTGCTGCTAGTAGTTTCCCTTCTTTTACCTCTTTTTTAGTGATTTTCAATCGCGATAACCTCCTTTTTTTTTTTATTTAGCCAAGTACTACTATTTTAATAAAACAGTATTTTTACTCCCCGGTTGATTACTTATTATATCTTTTTAGATTATTTTTATTGTTTCACTAACTTTCTTCCAAGGTCTTGGTTTTAATCTCATAGCGTAGCCCATGTTCCCGCCTTCTTGTCTTATTATCTTTTTTATTTCTGAATCGGTTGGTGGAGTGTTAACTCTTTTAACCAGGGTCCATCTCCATAACGGGACGCCGCTCTTGTGAGACCTCTTAGCAAGTTTTTTACCAACGTATATTCCATATTCTTTAATTTGTTCTTCCAATCTTCATCACCTCAATATTTTAAGAGCCTCTATCTCATTGTTAATTAAGTTCTCAACGCGTTCATCCTTGGCGCGCCAGTAACTCTTTAAGTTATACAGGCTTGTTATTATTGCGTCCTTTCCTGTTTCCCAGAATCCTTTACTAATCATTTCTTCGCAAATAGTATGAATAGTGTTTAAAATTGACATTATTATTGACTGACTGTTAGAGTCAAGGTTTGTTATTAAGTAAATGCAGAACTTAATTAATTGATAATCATCCTGGAATGAACTCATGTACTCGAGTTCTTCCTGTTCTTTTGATAATTTTATTAACTCGTCATCAATCTTAGTCATTCTTGAACGATTAAGGCTGATTGTTTCCTTCAGCTCTTTTGTCTCCCGGACCAATTCCTGCTTTGCCTGTTCCATGAAGTCGGTCATTAATTCCTCTTTAAAGTTATTAAAAGTTGATTCTATGGCGTTTGATTTAGCTTCTACAGCGCTTATTCTCTGGATTAACTCTTCATAGGATTCTCTTAATGATTCTTTTTCAGTATGTATGTCCCTGACTTTCTCCTTGACCTTATTGATTAATTCAGGGTTAACACCCAACACCATTTTCTCCACTTCTTCCTCTTCTATCTCTTCTTCTTTTTTCTTTTTACGACCAAATAAGCCCATTTATATCGACCTCAATAACTCCTTTAGTTCTTCTTCACTAACCTTAGCCCCTTTCAGTAAGTTCTCCATCTTAATGACTTTTTTAGTGATATTATCAGTTACCTCGGTTAACGCGTCAACCTTATTGATTAATCGTTCATTACTCTCACATAAGCGGTCCCAGGCTGATACAGTGACTTTTTCATTTAAGTGCTTGGTTAGCTCACTAACTAATTCAACAGTTTTATCTAACCGGTGGTCAAGGTTTTTTAACTCCTTGATTGTCAGGCTCTTAATCTGATTATCAATATCAACTAGTGATTTCTCCCACGCTTTAATGTTCACTTTATTATCAGTTTTTTCAGATAATTCGTTAATTTGTTTCTCCATTCGTTCTAAACGGGAGTTAATATCTGTTAATGCTTTATCCCATGCCGCTACTGAGACTTTTCCACTGCCCTTGGCCATTAAGTAATAGTAAAGGGATATTCACTTAAATATGTTTTTATCAGGAAGAAGGGTTTAAACACCCTTGGTTAATTGAAACTTATCACTTTTTCTTGCCTTTATGCAATAATCCTCTTGTTTTCTTGCCAGCAGCTGTTAATCCTCGTTGGGCTCTGCCCTTCTGATGGTGCTTTGTTAGTATTACCTCGTACCATTTGTGCTTGCCGTCATCTGTGACATGGTAACTGTTTAGTACTTCCAGGTTTGGGAACTTCTTATTAGCTCGCTGCTCTGCTATTAATCTTAGACTCTTTTTTGGGGTGAAACCCTTTATTCCTGACTTGCTTGGCTTCCTGCCACTGTGTACTTGTCGTTTCTTCCGACCGCCTTTTTTAATCTTAACCCTGACTACCACGTACCCTGTCTTGGCTTTGTAACCCAGCATCCTCGCCTTTTTTGGTTTTGACGGCTTAGCCACTCTGTGAACGCTTGGCTCCTTCCTTATTCCTATCATGAACTCTGGCCCGAATTTTTTCATAGGTTTTTTAGAGCGGGGAAGGGTTTTTAAACCTTATCCTCTAAGAGTAATTATTGTATGCTGCATAATCTATTATCATCCATTAATGATGTTAATTATAAATTCATTAGGGCTTTTGACGAGCCTGGCAGGTTCTTTATTAAGTATTCCGGGCCTAAGATAAGTAAGCCTAAAAGGGTCGGCTTCTTTGAGGTTGACTCTTTTGATTTTAAGCTTTATTCAGAATTAATTGGCGATGTTGTCCCATTATCTAACATTGAGGTGTTAGAGGCTCATCGCCGTAATGGCCACTGCCTTAACACTGTTAGCCTGATTATTAACAACGTGAAGGGCTATTATGATAAACTAGTGGTGTCTAACTTGGAGGACCGTGGGGTCTGGGAGGGGGTTGTTCAGAAGCTCGGTGTTAATTACGAATTTAAGCGTTTTTATGATTCTTTTGAGGACTTAGTGATTGATTTAGGTTAGGGAAATTGTTAATAAGGATGGGTTGTTAGGTTCTTTTTATGGCTAAGAAGAAGCACTCTAATAAGGTCCGGGCTAGACATATCCTTGCCAAGCACTCTTTATGCCTCAGGGCTATTGAGCGTATCAAGGCTGGTGAGAAGTTCGCTGATGTTGCCCGGGAGATGAGCGAGTGCCCATCGCGTAAGAAGGGCGGGGACCTTGGCTACTTTTCTAGGGGTCAGATGGTTAAGCCTTTTGAAGAAGCTGTCTTCTCACTGCAGGTCGGCGAGATGACAGAGGAGCCGGTGAAGACTGGTTTTGGCTGGCACGTCATCCTAAGAACTGCTTGATTGGATGGTACACGAAAGTTTTTTATAACCAATTCTTTAATCTTTAATTATGGAGCAGAGTAAATTCATGCAAGTTGCTCTTGAAGTTGCTAAAAAAGCTGAAAAAGTAATTATGAATTATTACTCTGATAGTATCAGAGCTGAACTTAAAAGTGATCAGTCTCCAGTTACAATAGCTGATACTGAAGCTGAAAGAATAATTAAAGAAATAATCAGTAAAGCTTTTCCTGAACATGGTTTTGTTGGCGAAGAGTTTGGGAAGGAAAAAGAGAACGCAGAATATAAATGGATTATTGACCCTATTGATGGTACTAAGAATTATGTGAGGAAGATTCCATTATTTGCTACTGAGATTGCTTTAATGAAGGGTGATGAGTTAATCCTTGGAGTATCTAATGCTCCAGCAATGAAAGAATTATTATATGCAGAGAAAGGAAAGGGTGCTTACTTCAATGGAAAAAGAATTAATGTATCAAAGAATAATTCATTAAATAAATCATACTTGAGTTTTGGTGGATTAAACTTGTTTGAAAAGCATGGGATGACAAGGCAATTAGTTGGAATAGTTAATAAATTCGTGGGTCGCAGGGGTTTTGGAGATTTCTGGAGTTATCACTTACTAGCAAAGGGTAGTATAGACTGCATGGTTGAGCCTGACACTAAGATATGGGATATAGCTGCAGTTAAAGTGATAGTTGAAGAAGCAGGCGGAAGAGTAACAGATATCAAAGGTGGTCCAGTAACTTTGAATACTACTTCAATAATAGCAACAAATGGTTTAATCCATGATAAAGTGGCAGAATATTTTAAGTGATTATGTACATCCATGTACAAAAAACGGTGTATTTTACTGGTTTAAGCCGAACAATCACTTAAGGAGACACGTTATTCTGAGAACAGCTTAATTGGTTGTCAACAACCTGTAACAGGCGAACTTGAGAACTTAATCTTTCTTAAGCCACTTAGTATACTTATCAATAAAAGCTTATGAAAAGTTTTTTAACTTGAAAAGCCGCTAAAGTATTTAATGAGCCCTCATGATGATTGCACTGAGAATAAGTACATCAAGACTAGTGATGGTTATATCTGCCCCGCTTGCGGCCACGTATACTGTAAATTAAAAGAAGATATTGAATTTGAGATAGTAATTAAAAAACCAGATTCTAACTTAGTGCCAATAGATTGTTTAAGTGATTTAATAAAACAAAAAAAGAATAGTGATGAGGTGCCAATGTATAAGTTCTTTGAGGAGTATGATTTTGAAGAAGATGATTCTACAAAACCTTTATAATAAGACAGGGACATTCAAAGAATTGGTTCCTCCCTAAATCTTTGTAAGCGTAATTTTTATAAATTACTCTCTTTAATAGTTATTACTATGATTCAAGAGAAGAGGTTGCCTGCTTACTTTGAGATAATTAAGGGTTTCTTTAGGAATGGGCGGATAAATTTTAATGATGGATGCATCACTGCTTACTTAACTGAGAGGGAGTTTGTTTGTAAGACTAAGAATTCAATCCCTAATTCAATAGTTGCTTATGAGTTGTTTGAGGTTTATAATAATTTAAATGAGCCTCAACTCGGGTTAGAGGGCTTTGATTACTTGGTTGATACAAGCCTCCTTGCTTGTTTGATTAATAAAGGGTCTTATGTTGAAGTGATTGGCAAAGCAGCTTATGATGGTTTTAATTGGCTCCTGGATTATAAGTTAGTTAAAAGGAATGCTAAGGGGTTGAAGCATAAATTGTTTAACACTAGTGTTGAGTCTAGGCCTTACTTGTGGAAGGTATCTCAGTTACTAAGCAAGCAGTTAAGGTAACGGTTGGTCAAGTAATCCTTATTGTGGTTTGTTTAATCAAAAGGGGTCTCTCTGTTTCTGACTTAATTGATTATTACGTGCTGGTTTGGTTTATCATAAGGCCATTCCTTTAAGCCTTGTTCTAATGGTCCGAAGTATTTTAGTGAGCCGTCTATGATTATTTCCTCACCGTTTTTCTTTGTGTACTGGCACCACGCGTGACCACCGGCTCTTTCTGAGTCTTTTTCGTTCGTCACGTAGTTTTGTTTTACGTATATTTTACCTTCTAGCCCGTTTCGGTTTTTGAATCGTTCCAGTATCCCTGCGGCTGTTAGGGCGTGTTGTACGCACACACCTGTCCCTTTGATTTGTGGTTCGCTGATGTAAGCGTCAATATGTACTATCACGTCTGCGTTTTCTAGCCAGAAGTTCTCTAAGTATTCTTTATCTTCTCTTATTTCTTCTCTTGTTTTTGAGTTATACCTTGTTATTATCTCATTGTAAGTGGCTAGTAATGCCACGTCTTCATTGCTTGGGTCTAGTCGGGCCCACATAACGCTTTCCCATGTTTTCTCGTAGGCCATTCTTAGGAATGGGCTCCAAAATGACACCCATATTGGCTTGTCGTCACATGGATTGTACCCTGATGTGAATACCCCCCATTTGAACTCGCCTTTTTTTGGTATGACCTCAACTTCTTTTCCATCTATTATCATTGTTTCTTGATCTAGGTGGTCGAAGTATACGTGTTTAGCGCCTAGCTTGCGCCTAATCAATTCATTATTCTTTATGTCTTTATCATCTGGATTATTGATTGGCACCCACATACAATCAATGATTATTGGGTGTTATTTATATCTTTTTTGAAAAAGTGTTTTAATAGTTAGTCAAAGAATGGGGTCCCTCTAGCTTTTTAATTTCTCAGCCTAAGTCTTCTTCTTAGGAGCCATTATTAATAATTTAATGAAAATAATCTATATAAACCACTATTTGGCAGAACATTTCAATAGTAGTGATATCACTATTAGTTCTTGGCGGGGTAATAGCCGGCATATGGATTCCTTGGAAGATAGAGTACTGGGAAGACGCTGAGAAATGGTTTAAGAAATTTAATGATTTAGACTAAAAAGTTATTAACTGTTAATAATTAACCAGTTTTGATGATTAGGCGTTTTACCTTAGATGACGCGGTTAAGTGTAAAGAGATAGTCAAGGCTTGCTTTGACAAGTCAGTTAGTCTCGCAGGGTTAATTAAATCATTTAACCTTAATGAAGCAGTCTCTGGTTTGATAAAGAAGTTAATCCAGTTTAAGAGCAGGCTTGATTACAAGGTTAACCGCCACTTATTATTTGTTTATGAGAAAGCAGGCGAGGTGCTCGGCATGATAGGTTTAAAAGATAATCTTCTTAAAAGATTATACGTTGACCCTGATTACCAGCGGAACGGGGTTGGCAGGGAGTTGCTGGCTTACGCTGAGCAGCAAGCAGTTAATAACGGTTTTAAGGAACTAGTATTATACTCTTATGAAAACTCATTAAGATTTTACAGGCGTAATGGTTATGAAGTAATAAAGCCTCACGCTTATACTACAAAGATGAGGAAGATTATCACATGAGTCAATACCTTAAAACAGCTGTTAAAGCAGCTAAAAAAGCAGAGAGAGTAATAATGAATTATTACTCAAGAGGGGTTAGGGCTGAATTAAAAAAAGATGAATCACCTGTGACTATTGCAGACACTGAGGCTGAGAAGATGCCGGTTTTGGCACGTTTATTCACGTGACGGGGTTGAAGGCTCAGAGCACTGGAATGTATTCTGTTCAGAAAGCCTGTCATGTGAAAACTTATAACAAATACTAACATCCTGCCTTGTATGGCTAGCAAGGAGTTCTTAACAATAAGTATTATAATGTTCACCGAGGTGATTGGCTGGACCCTCATCCTCCCTTTTCTACCTTACTATGCTGAGGAGTTCGGCGCCAGCCCGTTAATAGTGGGTTTAATACTATCAACCTTCTCAATATTCCAGTTCATCTCAGCCCCAATCATTGGGAAGTTAAGCGACCGCTACGGCAGGAAGCCGTTATTAATTATCAGCCAAGTGTCAACAATGACTGGTTTCTTAATGCTGGGGTTTGCTAACTCCTTGTTGATGATTTTCTTATCACGATTGGTTGACGGCTTGTTCGGCAGCAACATGACCTTAACAAGGGCTTACCTGACAGATTTATCAAAAGGCAGGAAGCGGCGGAAACAGATTAGTTACTTCGGGGCAATCTTTGGGTTCGGGTTTTTTATTGGACCCGCTGTTGGAGGGTTGCTGGCAGCGATAAACTACGCTGTCCCCTCATTAGTTGCGGCAGGGGTGTCGCTTGTCACAATAGTGCTCACAATCCTATTCCTGAAGGAGACAGTTGTTGTTAAGAAGAAGGTTAAGATAACAAAAGAGGATTTCATACCAGTTAAGGATTTTATCTACGGGTTGAAAATAAAGTCATTGAAGCGTTACTTCACTGTCTTCTCATTATTCAGCCTGTCATTCGTGTTAGTTACTTCCAGCCTCGCGTTATTTGTCAAACACCAACTAGGGGTTGGGCCTGAGAATGTTGGTTTGATAATGATGGTGATAGGCTTAGTTAGGATATTATTCCAGTTATTAATCCTGCCGCGGTTAATTGACCGCGAGGACATAATGCAGTTAGTTGATGCTGGTTTATTAATGAGCGCTATTGGCATGTTATTAGTATTCTTTGTTGACAGTATGTGGTTGTTATACCTTATTGGCGTTTTATTCTCAGTTGGCAGCGGTTTAACCAGGCCCATGATAATTGCTGAGGTCAGCGAGTTAGTTAAGAAGCGTGAACGGGGAAGGATTATGGGAGTGATTGATTCAATCGGCAGCATTGCTCAGATAACAGGCCCGTTAATCGGCGGCATGATAATTAACTACTTATACCCGGGCTACCTCGGCATTATTGGCGGTTCTTTAATGCTGGTCGCGTTGCTGGTTGAGTTATTGTATAAGAGAACTGAAGAAAGATTTATTTAATAATGCTTTTTAAAGCATAGTGATGAATACAAAGCCTTGTTTCAAGTACATTACGTTTTTTCCCAAGAAGTAGTTATTTAAAAACTTGACTCTACTAATACGAAATGATTATAATAAAAGAATAACTAGTTAATTAAATGATTAATAAACGTTTATGCTTTGTTATTGGGTTAACAGCTTTTTTAATAATTAGTTTGGTGATAATGGTGCTGTTGCCGCCAGAAGTAAGCGTCCCTGAGTTAAAAGAGGATTTCAACTCTTTTTATAATAGCAGTGAAAGAGTTATTATCAGGGTGTCTTTTAATTCAACCAACCTCCGGGAGTACGTTGACTTTGATACTGGCAGGGAGTTAAAACTAACCTTTTTTGAAGGAGGGATATTAGTTGACCAGGATTCTTGCTTCAGCAATAGGACTTACTCTGAAACAACTCCTTACACTCTTAGCGGCACTATCAGGAAGGCTTCAGGTCTTGAAGAAGAAGTGTTCTATTTTAAATGCGACCAGCCGGTTATCTAAAGGTTTATAAAAACCTGTGTAAGACTTTTTATTTATGAAACCTGAGTTACTATCACCCTGCCATGACTTTGCAACTCTCAGAGCCGCTGTTGAGTCAGGGGCTGACGCGGTATATTTTGGTGTTAAGGGTTTTAATATGAGGGCTAAGGCTGGCAACTTTGAACTAAACGAATTAAAAAGGGTAGTTAGTTATTGTCATGAAAATAGGGTCAGGGCTTACCTTGCCACTAACGTTGTAGTATACGAGGATGAACTGGGACGTGTAAAGAAGCTCTTGGGTGAAGCAAGGAAGGCTGGTGTTGACGCCGTGATTGTTCACGACTTAGGGGTTCTGCGGTTGGCGGTTGAGCTTGGCTTGGATGTTCACATCAGCACCCAGGCTAACACCACTAATAGCATTGGTGCAGATACTTATGCTGAGCTTGGAGCTTCAAGAGTGATACTCTCACGAGAGTTATTACTGGAGCAGGTTAGGAGGCTTGCTGCTAACACTAAGATTGATGTAGAAGTTTTTATTCACGGCGCCATGTGCGTGTCAATCAGCGGCCGCTGCTTCTTATCACAAGCAATCTATGGAGCTAATGCTAACCTGGGTGAGTGCTACCAGCCCTGCAGGCAGGAATGGTTTGTTAGTAACAGCGACGGCGAGTTAATATATGACGGCGAACGGTTCCTTAATTCTAAGGATTTATGCATGATTGAATACGTTCCAGAACTGCTTGACTCGGGTGTAAAGGCTTTTAAGATTGAGGGTCGGATGCGCGACGCTGATTACGTCTCAACAGTCACCAGTGTTTACCGCGAAGCAATAGATGATTTCAACAAAGAAAAAGTGCCTGTCTGGAAAGACGCTCTTAAAAGCGTTTTTAATAGAGGTTACTGCACAGGCTTTTACTACGGCGAGCCTGAGGAGTCAGGGCTTGGCAGCAACCAATCAACCACTAGGAAGGTTCAGGCAGGGATTGTAAGTAATTATTATAAAAAAGTCGGCGCGGCTGAACTGGAGTTAACCGCTGCCGGGTTAAGCCTTGGTGATGAAGTCATAATTGAGAGTAAAAAAGTTTTTCTTAAACAGAGAGTGGAGTCATTAGAGATTAACCATGAAAAAGTCGAGCACGCTAGTAAAGGGGAGAGGGTGGGGCTTAAAACAGTTAAGCCAGTCAAGCAGGGCGCGATTATTTATAAATTAGAAACCATTAAAAAGTAATAATGAAGTACGGCTTAGCTCTTGGCGGCGGCGGGATGAAGGGTATTGCTCACCTAGGGGTTATTAAGGTCTTAGAAGAGGCTGGTTTCAAACCAGATATTATTGCAGGCACTAGCGCCGGCGCGTTAGTGGGGGCGTTGTACGCTAAGGGCTTCTCAGTTGACGAGATTTTTAATTTTAAAGACCGCTTCTCGCTGATAAAATTATTAAGGCTTGACATCCCTTTTGACGGCTTCTCATCGCTTGATGGTTTAAGGCACGCTTTGAAGCCTTTGATTGGCGGGATAGAGTTCAAGGACCTGGATACTAAATTATTAACAATAGCGACTAACCTTGGCACTGGCAGGGAAGAAGTGTTTGACAAGGGCGACTTGGTGGAGGCGGTTGTCACTAGTTTATGTGTGCCAGGAGTTTTTAACCCAGTGAAGAAGGGTGATGAATACTATGTTGACGGCGCGGTTGTGAGCCCGGTCCCGGTTAACATCCTAAAGGAAAGGGGTGTTAAGAAGGTGGTTAGTGTCAGTCTCCGAAGCATGAACCCTGAGATTGGCAAGCTCACACTTACTAATATTATCAGGCGCGTGATGAGCATATCAGCTGAGGAGTTAATGGACCTTCATGAGAAGAACGCTGACCTGCCAATAAGGGTGCCGACCCATGAGTTCTCAACAGTCACTGCACGCAGAGCAAGAAAATTATTCGACCTTGGGGTAAAAACTGCTAAGAAGCAACTGCCTGAAATAAAGAAACTATTAAAATAAGGGGGTTATTACTCTAGTGTATGGGCAAGGTGTCTATTAATGATTTGAAAAGAAAGTACGGCGCGGTTGATGATGAATTCCTGCATGAAGCTCAATTACTTATAATCATGTTTAATTTCTGGCCAGAGGTCCAGCAGAAGTGGCTTAAGAAGCTGGATTTCAAGCCTGAAGAGATTAATAAAGTCTTAAAGATTAGTGACTTATACGCTCAGAAAAAGATTGAATTAATGAATGAGAAACTCCCGGTTAATCGCAGAGGCGTGATACTAATTGAGAATGACGTCATGGAGTTATTATACAAGCCCCGAGCCCTTATTGTTTCAGATTCAAGTAAGGCTGAGGCGCTTAAAGTATTAGAGGAGTACTTGGAGGACAAGCACCCCGGCGCAGTGTTGGTTAATCACCAGCAGATTGACAAGCTTGAGGACTTAATGAACCTTGAAGGCAGAAGTGTTGACTTCTTAGTATTCACTGATAAGGAAATCATCAGCTACCAGGTCGAGCTTAAGGATTAAATCTCTTCAGCTTCTTCAATATCTTCTTCTTCCATCTCACTGCTCTCAACAAGTGTTTCGTCAGCCTCGTCTTCTAACCGCTCTTCGAACTCGTCGCCGCACTCATAGCATAAGTGTTTTTCAGTGTAACCGCACTCGCCGCAGAAGTTGACTCCGCACATCCGGCAGGCGACTATGTCTGTTCCTTCATCTTTGCAGACCTCGCAGATTTTTACTTCAGCATCAATATTTTCATCATTCATTATTAAGGATTGATAGCTCTTTCCTTTTTAAAGGTTTTTAAACCCGCGGTATGTTTTTAGTCCTTTTAAAACTTACGTTTTCCTGATAGAGCGAAAGAGTTTAAAACCCCTTGTGATTGTTTAAGCTCATGGGTTTGCAGGGCTTTGTTAGAGACCTGTTGGGTGTTTTTATTGGTTCCAGAATGTTATTAGACTTTGTTTACCCAATAAGTCTTATGGACACGTTGCTACTCGGGTTACTACTGTCAGGTTTTAGTTCGTGGCTTATCCTTAAGAAAGTGAACTTTGTTTAAGGTGCTAGTAACCTGGAGAACAAGTGTTTCAAGGGAATAAAGGAACAGTGAGATTAAAAGAGCTAGAGTAGAAACTAATAATTTAAATAATTAGTAACTTATTAATAATAACCATGGGGGGCTTGAAGAGTGCTGTGGAGGAGCTTAGCTTGGCTGACCATATGTTATACGTGACTTTCCCGCTGCTTAATGATAAGCAGATATTCCTTAACGCGGTTAACCACTTGGGCAAGTCAATCACAGAGGTTATCAGGGCTTTCATGAGCCGGGAGGTAGCTTTTAAGAGGATTAAGTTCATGCCTCCTAAGGACTTGTTAATCAATGAATTCATTGACCGCTACTCAGGCAACCTGGGCTTAAATAAGCGTTTAGTTAAGATGATTAAGCAGGTAACAACTTTTAATAACGTCCGCCACCGCTCAAGCATAAAGTTAAAAAGAAATGATAAGTTTATTGTTATTAGCCCTGAGTATTCAATGTCTGCTCTCACCCTAGAGGAGGCAAAGGATTACTTAAGGCTTGCGCGCGAGTTTGTTCAAAAAATGAGAGGTCAAATGGATGAATAGTCATGACTTAGCTATCAGCGAGTTAACCAGGGCGGAGTCCTTGATTAGTAACTGGAAGTTCCTGCCGGGTTTCCAGCTTAAAGTCTTAACCACTCACTTAATCAGGTCATTGGACGCGGTTGCTAGTTACATTCTTAATGAGGACACCGTGGTTGAGCGTTCGTACTTGACTCTCAGCAGGGTCCGGTTATTTAGTGATGTTAATACTGAGAATTCTTTCTATGATACTTACTACTTTTTGAAGAACCTGTTGAGAAAGAATATTCAGCGCATTAACGCTGAAAAGGTTAAGATTATCAGTTATAAGCATGAGTTAATTGTTAACCAGGGCTACTTTCAGTCATTGATTGATAGTGTTAAGAAAGTAGTGTTTGAAGCTTTTGATTAAATACTAGCTAGCAGTACTAATAGTACCACGCCTATTGCCTGCGGGTTTATTTTATTATCATCTATTGGCAGGTCAATCAGGTCCACTAGGAAGAATATCAGGGCTGCAAGCGAGCCTATAACTAGTATGTATAACGGGTTGATTCTTGACAGGATGAAGAACATTAGTATCACTAGTCCAAAGGTTGATAAGATGCCTGCTATGTAGCCCTCAACAGTCTTCTTTGACTTTTTAGGGAAGTTTCTTTTACCAAACCTGAATCCAGTGATTGCTGCCAACGCGTCAGAGACTGACGCTACCAGCACTACGACCGTGAATATTAGGAACCCGGTGAGTATCCACGGGGCGAATGCCAAGACCATTGCCGAGGTTGTTGAGAAAGTATTATTCTTCACCTCTTCCTTGTTTAACCCGCTAGTGAATAGTTTAGCACCCCAGTCAGGCAGCAAGTGTGGTTTATTAACCCTGAATAAGTCGCCGATTGAGAAGAATAAAACAAAGCTAATGCCAATAGTGGTTATTAAGCAGACACTCCAAGCCTCCCAGTGAGGCATGACAGGGGCTAGTGACTTAGATATTAAGTATATTGGCAGGATTACGGCGGCTGGTATCACGTGGGTTAATCGCCTCTTATACTGGTTCTTTTTAGAATACCCAGCTAGGAAATTATTTTTAAACGCCTCGTAACCTCTTTTGATTTTTAGTTTAGGGTTCCACTTAACCTTGATTACTTCTCTTAAGATGATAGCCATTATTGAAAAAAGAGTTAATCCTACAAATACGTTGGTTACTAGGAATAAGACATCTGATACTTCAGCGTAGCGGTTATAGAATAATGGGTAGAAGAAGCTGGATATTATGTGAAGCGCTCCTAGTAATAATTCATCAAGCATTACTGATTTACTCTTTTTACGGCGCGTCTTTATTGCATGAAGGATGATAACAAACCCTAAAACAGTTAAGGTAAGGCTAACAGGCAGGTTCCTATACATTGTTTTATAAAAAAACTGCATTGTATTTAAACTTAGTGTTTTTGGCTTAGTTCCCCGTCTTCCAGCCACATTATCCGGTCAGCTAGTTTCTTTATCCGGTTGTCATGAGTGACTATTATCGCGCTCTTCTCGCCTTTTTTCACCAACTTCTTGAATAACTTCATCACCCGCTTGCCGGATTTTGAGTCAAGATTGCCTGTTGGCTCATCAGCTAGTATTATCTCAGGGTTGTTGACCAGTGCTCTGGCAATGGCTACTCTCTGCTTCTCGCCTGCACTTAGGGTCTGAGGGTAGAAGTTAAGCCTGTGATGCATCCTGACTTTCCTTAGTATGCTGCTTGACTTGTTAACTGCTTTCTGACCCTTAACCCCCAGGAAGTTTAAAGGCACTTCAACGTTTTCCCGGGCAGTCAGCGACTCTAAAAGGTTGAACTGCTGGAACACAAAACCTGTTTTCTGAAGCCTCACTCTTGACAACTCGTTAACAGTGAGCCTGTTTAACCTGATGTCCTTTAGTACCACCCTGCCAGTGCTTGGTTTAAGCAGCCCGCCCATTATTGATAACAGCGTTGTCTTGCCGCTGCCTGACGGCCCCATTATTAACACTATCTCGCCCTTTTTCAGAGTGAAGTCAGTCTTCCTCACTGCTCGCACCAGAGTCCTTCTCTTGCCAAACCGCCTGCTAACATTTTTTAATTGTAATACGCTCATTTTTTTTTTTTTA
>WJKC01000036.1 GCA_014729335.1 archaeon
CTCAAGTAATCTAATAATAAGTCCCTGTGTTTAACCACGCTAACAGTCCTGCCAACGCCATGCTTAGTCTTACTCCGCCTAATAACAAGGTCTATACCTAAGGGGTTAACACTAATATCACCTAGCTTAATGTTAACCAGTTCAATAGGTCTTACTCCACAATCATAAAAGATTGCGAGAAAAGCCCTCTCCCTAGAACTCCGACAACCCCTAATTAATTGCTGGAAATCCCTTTCAGATATCAAGTCATTAATCCCAATCTTAGCCCTAGTATCCTTGTACTGCAAATCCTTGAACAAACGCAGGTTCTTGCCGCTACTATCCTCAAGGTCATTATCAACCCACTTAAAGAAAGTCTTCAAGCTAATCAATAAACCAGTCTTAGTAGCGTCAGCAGCCTTGTAAGCCCTGAACCGCTCTATAATCCAATCCCTATCCTCCTTAGTTAATTGTTTTAAGTTGCCCACAAAACCAAATAGCAACAAGTGCAAATGATTAACGTATCTCTCAAAAGTAGTTGGTTTAACTTCCCTGTTAATTCTACTATCGAGAAACTCCTGAATAACGTTAGCATTATCACTGCTAAGATTATCCAATAACTCTCTTTGTTTCTTTATTACTCTAGTAGGTAAATCACTCATACACCACACCACGCCTCTCCTCACCAATTACCCACTCGGTAACCGAAACAGATGGTTCGGTGTTGAGCCATGAGTGCATTGAAATAATGAGTATTTTATAAAGATTACTAATGTCATCAAATTAAAAACCCTTCCTAAAGTGTTCTCCAATATGAGGCCGCCCGGATTTGAACCGGGGTTACGAGGCCCCAAACCTCGAGTCCTAACCACTAGACTACGGCCCCAACACTGAGATAAGAACTCCAACCTCTTTTTAAGGTTTTACTTAGAGGATAAGTTTTATAAAGGGGTTGTCGTTTCATTTACTCTAATGGAATACGTTTGCTTTAAGTGCAATAAAACTGTTGATTTAGAAAAACACTCAAGGGTCAGGTGCCCTTTCTGCGGCGGCAAGATATTATACAAGCAGAAACCTGAAACAGTTATTAACGTTGATGCTAAGTGAAAGCAACAATAACAATACCCTTAAGCAAGGGTGATGCTGAACAAGCAATTAAGGCGCTGACAGGCGAGCAGTTAGACAGCAGGCGGGTTAAGACAATGCTTAAAGCAACTAAGAATGGGTTGGAAATACATATAAAGGCTCAGGATGTGACAAGCATCAGGGCAGCGTTTAACACTACCCTAAAACTATACCATGTACATAAAGAGGTGAAGAGTAATGCCAGCAAAGGATGATGAAGCGCGGGAAAAAGTAATGAAGTTACAGCAGTTCCAGCAGCAAATGCAGGCATTAACCATGCAGAAACAAAACATCCAACTACAGGAATCAGAGATAACTAATGCTTTAACAGAGCTGGGAAGTGTTAATCAAGAAAAAGTTTACGAGATAGTTGGCAACATACTAATCAACAAGAAACCATCAGATCTTAAGAAGTCATTAAAAGAAAAGCAGGAACGATTAAAACTAAGACTTGAGAGCATTAATAAACAATTAAAGAGAGTTACCAGTAAAGCCCAAGACTTGCAGAAAGATGTTATGAAACTCACTCAGGGAGGCAAAGAAAAGTGATGACCTATGAGAGAACAATTAAGAGAGATAATGGGCATACTAGATGACTTAAGTAATGATATTAACATTTCTAAAAATGTCAGGCAGAGAGTGAGTGAAGTAATAGTAGTCCTTAACAACGATGCTGAACTAGCAGTTAAGTGCGACCAGGCAATACAGTTATTAACCTTTAATGAAGGACCAAACATTGACTCATTTACTAAGACGCGCATCTGGAGCCTGTTATCACTGTTAGAGTCAATATCCTAATCATAAAATCATAAACTATTTAATTAACTAGGTCATAGCTTAATAAATAATGGTGATGAAGAAGCTTAAGAAGCTGAAAGAAAAAATAAGCCCTAATAAATTAGTATTAAAAGATGAAGGCGGCTCATCTGAGGATTACATTGAATTAAAAGACAAGTCTAAGAACAATTCAGAGAGCGCTCACATATTCGTTAGGTACTGCGTGCTAGACGCTTTCGAAGATGTTAAGCCAATACTTGACTTTATCAGAGAGGGTTACTCTGTCTGCATTATCAAGATTAAAGCCTTAAAGTCAAAGGATATTAATGAACTGAAAAGGGCTATTAGTAAAATAAAGAAGGTCTGCGAGGTAATGGACGGCACTGTCGTGGGCATGGACGAGGACTACTTAATTGTCACCCCCTCTTTTGTCAAGGTATCTAAAGGCTTTGGTAAAAAATAATGATTGAGAACGCTATTCACTCAATGAGTGACGCTGACATCATGTTCCTCGGATTAGATTATTATGGCACCTGCAGCGAGCAGGGTAATGGGCCCTCATTAATAAGGCAGGCGTTGAACTCTTTCTCGTCCTATGACATGAAGAGAGGAGTTGACGTTTTTGATGAATTAAGGATTTGTGACGCCGGCGACATTAAAGAATCTAATTATGATAAACTAAGACGTAAAGTCCTTAAGAAACTAAGCCCTGAGCCTGAGGCTTTTTTAATAACGCTTGGAGGCGAGCACTTAGTAACGCTGCCAGTGATTGAGTCCTTAAAGCCGGCTAATGTATTAATCTTTGACGCCCACGCTGACCTTCACGATAAGTATAATGGCCAGGAGAACTCTTATGCTACAGTGGCTCACAGGATAAGCGAGCGGGTTGATAAAGTGTTAATCACGGGGGTTAGGGATTTAACTGTCACTGAAGCAGGCGAGTTAAAGAAACTTGATAATGTCGAGTTAGTTAAGTTTGAAGAACTGCCTGACAAGATGGGCAGCGAGCCGTGGTACGTGAGCATTGACTTGGACGTCCTTGACCCTGTTTACTGCCCTGAAGTAAGCACGCCCATCCCATTAGGAGTTAGTTTAGAGTTTTTAGTAAAAGTATTAAATAGAATATGCTTACATCATAGAATAGTTGGACTTGACATCGTTGAATTAACAGCTAGAAAAAAGGGATTGTCAAGTATTAACGCTGGAGGGATTATAATGAATTATCTAAGGAGGTGTAGAGATAATGGCTGACGTGTTTTCCACTCTGCTCTTAGCTGCAACGCTTGGAGTATTATTCGCCTTAGTATTGAGTATTAGGCGTTTGATGAACCTTGAATTCAAGCAGGAGAAACTGCTTAACACTATTAAGCGGATAGAATTAAGAGACATCGCAATGGAGGAGCGGACTTATAAGATTCTGGAGAAAGTGGCAAATAAGGGTAAGAAAAAGAAGAGTAAGAGCAAGAAAAAGAAGAAGAAATAGTTGATTAAATTTAAAAATTTTTTTTAAAATATTATATTTTATTTTTTTTATATTAAGGCAACCAAGTAACTCACCAGGCAGGCGCCGGTGATGAAAGGCATTGCTGGGTAGAATTTTCCTTTACGCCCAATAAGGGTGAGTATTATCAAGGAGGTTATCACTAAGTAAGTGTTTAAGTAAGCGTAGACCACCCCGAACGCCCTGCCAATCACCGTGGCAAATAATAGTGAAAAAGCTATGTCGCCCCCTCCCAGGATAGCTGTCTCGCCTTTATGCTTAACCATTAATCCTGAGAATAGGTTAACCGCTGATTGTGACCGAGCCATTGCCACCATGTGCTTGGTGACAAACACGCTGATAAAATCGTAAACTGATACTATTATTAATAGTATAATAACACTTAATGGACTGAATAATGGAGCAAATATTGATACTATACCGCCGTAGATTAATAATTCTGTCAGGTTATGGATGTATTGATCCTTAGTGAATAATCTTAAGGTAGTGAATACCAGCGCCGTGATAAAACCCATTAAGTCTCCGAGAAAGGTGCTGAGAGCAACACTTAAGCTCATCAGGACCGCCACCCCAAACCATACTTTTAGGAATTTTTCAAACTTAAGTTTGTTAAATAAGTAGAAGATTATTGTAACCACTATTATTCCAAGAACTAAGTAACTAACACTCCACCCGCCCCTGACCGGCGGTGGTTCAAGCGAGTAAGGCAGCTCCTCTGTATAGTATTGCTGGGTTATTAATAACCCGATGAACTGGGTGATGGTGAATAATAATAAGAGGATAAGGGTGGTGACTGGTTCGTACTTCATTTTTTACTCTTTAATCATCATTCGCTGTTCATATAAGGGCCTGAGCAGTAATAGTAATAATCGAGGGTTCTTATCAGCTTTACGCCAAACAGTTCTTAACTCTGACTTAGAGAATGGTGAGACGTCATCCCTCTCCTCATCCCTTGCCTTGTTCAACCGCTTAATAACTAGTTTCTCAGCTTCTTTAAAGGTTAGTTTAGGGATTTTAATCCGGTTGGTATGTGATTGAAGTAAGGGGTTAGTATTCAATAACTTTCTAAGAGTGTCCTTACGGCAGGTGATTACGATTATCATACCCTCATCTAGTAATCTAATCATCGCCTTAGTTAAGCGGTAAATCTGCTTCTTATCCAAGCCGTGCATTAAGTCAAAGTGCTCAATAAATACCGTCTTGTTCTTAACCGGCACCTTGCCTTCTAACATGTTTATTATCGCGTCATTAAAACTAATTAACTGTTTCTTGGTCTTTAAGCGCCCCAAAAGCCTGTTCAAGTATAATGTCTTGCCTGAGCCGTAATCACCAACCAGCACTATCAGCCGGCGGTTCTTTATCCGGTCCTTAATCTTATCAGAGATTTCCTTAACTGATTTTTCATTAACCATTACCTCGTCCTCTTGTGGGACAACTAGGTTGAAAGGGTTATCCATTAATTCATTTCTAATTATTCCATGATTAAATAATCTTTCTTTCCAAGGTCACCTTAAAATAGTCTTTTAACCTCTTTAGTTGCCTCATTGAATGCTTGTTAATCTCTCCCTCATAACTAATGATTAACTCACCGTCTCGGGCAAGCACTGGCTCCTTATCAAAGACTTCTGAATAAAAATCCATTCCTTCAGCATAATCTAATACTAGTTCTTCAACCCCGTCCCAAGTCATGTCTTTCAAACGATAAACCTCTACCACTAAGTTCCTGGGCAAACACTTTTTTTCCTTTCTTAAACGCTTCTCTAGTAATTCATCATCATCATATAAGTTAACCACTAGTTTTCCATCAACTGCTAAACAGTTATTAATCACTTCTTCAAGAAGGTCAGTGTCCATGTTAAAGTCAACCTCTAACTCATCAATCATTGTTACTTCAACAGGCTCGTAATCACCGTGTTGTTTATTTATTAAGTACCTATCAACGCAGTAACCGGCAATTTTCTCAATATTAATTAATGTGTTATAATCAAGTATTGGACCGCCAGTTATTAATGACAAGCCGTTAAAAAAACCCCAGTAAACACCTAGTTTAATCATGCCGGCGTAAGCCCTGGTTTTTTTCAACTCGTCCTGTTGTCTTATTATATCATCTATTACTGGTTTAAAACGACGGTAGGCCCGCCTATTCAAATCGTTATTTGCAATAAACTTCTTAAATTCCTCTAACTCGCTCATCAAGAAAGTGATTTCCAGGCGCTGCTTAAATAATTTACTCCTAAACTATTATATCATGCACGTCGCCCTCAGCACGGCTGCCAAGTGACACGTACTCCTTCTTAAGCTCGTGTAAATCCTTTATGGTATAAGCGCCTGCTGTTTTCATAGCGTTAGTCAAGGTCTTAACTGTCTTCCTCACTCCCTCCTCTAATCTGCCGGCGTAAGGAACGTGACCCTCAACTCCTTCTACAACCGCGTCCTCTGGGTTAAAGCTCTCATACCTAAAATTATTCATTGCCCGCCTGGACCCCTCACCCCAGTAAGGCTTCACTGGCTTGCCTTTTAACTCAATTACCTTAGTCGGGCTTTCTTCAAACCGGGCAAAGTACCTGCCCATCATCACTGCGTCAGCACCTAATGCTAGTGCGATGAATATGTCGCCGTCGCTGACTATACCGCCATCACTTATGATTGAAGTGTTAACCCCCATCTCTCTCCTAACAGCTGCGCATTCCCTGACAGCTGTTGCTTGACCCCTGCCAATACGTTTTACTTCCTGGGTAATGCAGATTGAGCCGCCGCCCATACCAACTTTTACTGCATCAGCCCCTGCCTCTACCAGGAACTTAAAACCTTCACGTGTTATCACGTTGCCGCCCACCACTGACACTCCTTGTTTCTTAACAAACTCTATAGCTTCTGCCTGATAATCTGAGTAACCCTGTGACGAGTCAATAACTAATAAATCCGCGCCCGCTTTTATCAGGGCTGGCGCCCGCTGCTCATAATCATGAGTGTTGATTGCTGCTGCAACCATTAAACGTTCATGCCTGTCTCTTAACTGGCTTGGGTAGCGCCGCTCATCAAGCACGTCCTTTCTAAAAACCACTTTATCCAAACGCCCTTTACTGAGTATTGGCAGGCACTTCTGCCTTAAGTGTCTTAGTTTATTCTTAGCATCATTAAGTGATAATCCCCCCTCATGTGTTTTAATGTCAATGCTGAAGTCAGTTGCTGTTAAGTCATAATCCTGGCTCATCCTAAAATCCTCTGAGAACGCGACTCCTAAGTACTTGCCATTAGGCTCTCCGTTATTGGTTATTGGGTAAACACTGAATCCATGGTTATCATAGAGTCTCAGCAACTCTTTAAGCGAGGTATCGGGTTTTACTGTTAATGGCGACTCCACAAAACCTGCTCTGTACTTCTTCACTCCTTTAATCATCCGTGCCTGCTCTTCAATTGACTGATTGCAGTGTATCACCCCCAAGCCGCCCATCTTAGCTAGCTCTATTGCTAGTTCAGTGGCAGTAACTGCCTGCATTGCAGCGCTAATCAAGGGTGTTTTCAAGGTTACGTTATTGGTTAAGGAAGTTTTTAGTAAAGGTTTAAGACCCTTCTTAGTGAGGCTGGGCAGGACCCGCCATTCTTTTAAGGATGTTGAGTAATCTCTTACTCCCATAAAAAAATAAGTAAATTACTTATTAATAACGATTTCGATTAGTAAAGTATATAAGTGTCTCGTGCGGAGAAATCCTTAATGCTTGATGATAAAATTAATGAAGAATTAGTTAAAAAGGGGTCTCAGATTATTTTTGGCAGGGGTGAAGAAGCGGTTGAGGATAAATACTTCTCTAAGATAGTAATGTACTACGTGGCTCCCACAGATGGCATCCAGGCTGTTGAAAGGCTTCAAAGATTCATGGATAATCTTCTTCCATCTATTGAAGAGTCGTGCAGAGATGATTTTAAGGACATTAAGGATCCTTCATGGATGGGCAGGTTATACTTTGACGAGGATGACACTAGGATTATTGTTTGTGTTTTCCCTAACTCGAGGACTATGAAGAAAGCGTTTGGTATTAAGGATTACGCTCAGAAAATAACTCCTTTTAAAGATAAGCGTAAACAATTATTTGATTATTTAAAGA
>WJKC01000037.1 GCA_014729335.1 archaeon
ATATTGAAAAGAATTCATTATTCCTCATTACCTAAAAAGTTTTAAACCATTAACTTATACATTCCAAAATCATGGGCCGAGGGAGACCTTCAAAATCAGAAATTAGAGAGAAAATAACCGCTCTTCTTGACCGGCTGCAGTTCTCATATGGCTATGAAATTTACAAACACTATCAGTCAATTTTTGATAATGCAACGGCAAGAGTCATATATTATCATCTAAAAAAAGGCGTCGAGCTCGGCGAATTCGTAACAGTTAATGTTGAACGAGTTGTTGGTAATTTCTCATGGGGGGCTGAAACTGAAAGGGTTTATTATGCACTTGGTCCGTTTGCAAAAACCCGTCAAGAATGGTGGAAGAAAACAGCTGACTTAAACCTTAAACCTAATGATATTACTTATGATTGGGGCACTGAGATTAAAAATCAGATTAAGATATTAAAAAAAGAAGTGAAGAAAGGCGGGGGTAATAAAAAGAGATTAATAAATAAGTGTAATAAACTGCTTAACTGGTGTAAATTAAAAACAAAAAACCCTGACCTGATTAAACAAATCAAGAATATTAAATCCTTTATTAAATAACCCACCCACCCCCTTGTTTCTTATAGAATTTATGGTGTTAAGCACTGAAGAAAAACAAAAGCCCCCCTTTTTTCATATGGAAAAGGTCTTCTGATTTCGCGTTCTAGCCTGTTTTCAAACAACTTTTTCTCAAACAAATAATTTTATTTATGCTTCTAAGAGCTTTTTTTGCTGTTTTTAGGCTTATTTATTATTATTTATTTAATTATATAAAATATATAATATAATATAGACATTATATAATTATTTTCAATATTGAAAATAATTCGAACCGCCTCAACCCGCCTCAAAATCTTTAAAGAACCCTCCACCAGAAAAAACCAACCTCCACATGAAGCCATGGCGTGTGTCTGTTTATTGAAAAACAGAAATCATTATAAGGGTCGTTTCATTTGGAGTTAGTTGATGCAGCAAGCGAACCTTGAGGGAATATTTGAAGATTTCATGAATAAGGAGTCAGTGTTTATTAACAAGGACGCTCTTTCTATTCGTTACAAACCAGAGAACATTCCTCACCGTGATGTTCAGATTAGTGGTGTTGCTAAAGTATTGGCTCCATGCCTTAAGCTTGAACGCCCGTCCAACCTTTTTATTTATGGCAAGACTGGTACTGGCAAGACCTTGGTTGTTCAGCGTGTTTGCCGCCAGCTTGAAGTCACTGCTTTGAAAAAACAGGCGCCTTTGAAGGTTATTTATGTTAATTGTAAGATGAAGCGGGTGGCTGACACTGAGTACCGCTTGGTTGCCCAGCTTGCCCGCGAGGTTGGTGAGGAGGTGCCGGCTACTGGCCTGCCGACTGATGAGGTTTATAAGACTTTTTTTAATGCGATTGATGATAAGAAGCAGATTGTTATCTTGGTGCTTGATGAGATTGACTGGCTTGTTCATAAGAGCGGCGACGACGTTCTTTACAATTTAACACGAATTAATCAGGAGTTGGAGAATGCCAAGGTTTGTTTGATTGGTATCAGCAATGACGTGACATTCACTGATGGCATTGACCCCAGGGTTAAGTCTAGTCTTGGTGAGGAAGAACTGGTTTTCCCACCTTATGATGCGCTTCAGATTAAGGATATTCTTTCTGATCGTTCAAGAATTGCTTTTGCTGAGGGGTGTATTAATGAGAGCGTTCTTAGTAAGTGCGCTGCTTACGCTGCCCGTGACCATGGCGACGCGCGACGGGCTCTTGACTTGCTTCGGGTGGCTGGCGAGTTAGCTGACAGGGACGGTGTTGACTCCGTGGTTGAGGATTATGTTGACATGGCTGAGGATAAGATTGAGCGTGATAATATTTTTGAGGTTGTTAAGCACTTGCCTGCTCAGAGCCAACTAGTTTTTTATTCTGGTTTCTTGCTGCAGAATGGCAGTGACAAGCCGTTCTTTACTGGCGACTTGTTTGATATTTACACTAAGTTGTGTAAGAAGACTGGTTTGAAAGTGCTTACTCAGCGCCGGATTAGTGACTTGATTGGCGAGCTTGACATGCTCGGCTTGTTTAATGCGCGCGTTATTAGCAAGGGCAGGTATGGGCGGACGCGAGAGCTTAGGGTTGGTATTGGACCCACTTCTATGAATAAAGTTAGAGAATTACTGGAGTCACAGCTGGGGTTTTAATTTTTTCGAAAAACACTGCAGAAAGCAATTATAGTGTTGAAAATAATTAACGCGTTTTTTTAACATCATCCTTGCGCTCTCATAATCCTTAAAACTGTGGGTTTTTTAGTACTTGAATTGAATGACTCTGGTTGATCGTTTTAAGGATGAGGGTTACCTTGTTTCGCCCGGCATTGCTGGTTCTTTTAAGGGCGATGTTGATGGCTTTATCAGTTTTGTTAAGCACCACCAGCCCGGTATTAATGTTATTGATAAGGGTGTTCTGGACGCTTTTAATTCTTTTTTGAAGGGAGGTTTTTCATCTAATGTTAGGGTGTTGTGTAATTACGAGCTTGATAATGTTTCTCGAGACTTATCAACTTGGCTTGGTTTTTATAACAAGCGTTATGATTTATTGTCTTCTTCTTTATCTAAGCGGGGTGAGTTAAAATCAGTTGTTAGTATTAACCGTGTTGACCGCTTGATTAACCGCAACGAGTTCAGCCTGGTCGGATTGGTATCTGACCTGCGCGAGACTAATAGCGGCAACTTTATTATTGAATTAGAGGACCCGTCCGGCACTATTACTTTGTTGGTTAGTAAGTCAAGCCCTGCTTTTGGTCTTGTTAGGGAGTTAGTGCCTGACGAGGTTATTGGGGTTAATGTTCGGAAGAACGGCCGCTGGAACTTTGTTGATACAATTATTTTCCCTGAGGTGCCTGTTAGTGATAATAAGTCATGTGATGATGACTCAACAGCGGTTTTTATCAGTGACACTCATATTGGTAGTAAGGACTTCCTGCCTGATGAGTTTCAGCGTTTCATTGACTGGTTGAATGGTGAGTGGGGCTCTAAAGCTGAAAAGCAGTTGGCTTCTAAGGTTAAGTACTTGTTCTTTGCCGGCGACTTGGTTGACGGGGTTGGTATCTACCCTGGCCAGGAGGACGAGCTGGTTATTAAGGATGTTAACAAGCAGTACGAGGCAGTGGCTGGTTATCTTAAGCAGGTGCCTGAGCACATTAAGGTTATATTATCCCCTGGTAATCATGACGCCTGCAGGTTATCCTTACCCCAGCCGCCGCTTAGTAATGAGTTCACTAAGCCTTTAAGCCTGCCTAATGTTACTTTTGTCAGCAACCCCGCGGTGGTTAATATTAATTCCGGGCCGGGGTTCCCTGGTTATGATGTTTTAGTTTATCATGGTAATAGTTTTGATTATTACCTTAGTAATGTTCCGCGTTTAAGGGAGGCTGGTTATGACCGTCCTGAATTAATCATGGAGTTCTTGCTTCGTAAGCGGCACTTGTCCCCTTCTCACAGTGCTTCTCTTATTGCCCCTTCAATCAATGATGATTTCCTGCTGATTAATAAGGTGCCTGACGTTTTTATCAGCGGCCACGTCCATCACTCTGGTTATGGTGTTTATAAGGGGGTCTCGTTGCTTAATTGCAGTTGTTTCCAGGCACCGACTGATTTCATGAAGCGTTTGGGCATGCACCCTAAGCCCGGCAAGATACCTGTTATGAGTTTGAAGAACAAGAAGGTTAAGATTATTGATTTTGAGTCTTAAAAGAAGTACTCCTCCTTTTTTTCTCCATTTGCAGATATAGTGGTCGTACAATAATAAATGTTTTAATAGGAAGGGGCTGTCGCCCCTCTCCACACCCCTTTTTTTCTCCATTTGCAGATATAGTGGTCGTACAATAATAAATGTTTTAATATTCCTTTATCTCAGTCTTTTTTAATGGGGATTGATGATTATTTTTCATGGATTAATAAACGCGTTGAAGCAGCTTACAAGGTTGCTAATAAGGCCCGGTCAATGGGCTGGGACCCTGAGGGGGAGGTTGACATACCAGTTGCTAAGAACAAGGCTGAGCGATGCGTTAACCTCGTGGGCGCTGAGGTGCCTGAGATTGTTGACAAAGGGATTCCTGAACGCGTTATTGAATTAGAGGGTGAGTACGAGGCTGGCGACTTCAGGGTCGCTCTTAGTATTGCTTATGAAGTGGCTGGTGAGAAGTTCTGCAAGTTTAAATCAAGAGTTAAGGCTTTAGAAGCTGGTATTAGGCTTGGATTGGCTTATGTTACTCTCGGCACGGTCAGCGCCCCTCTTGAGGGCTTTGTTGAGTGCAAGTTAAAGAAGACTGCTAAGGGCAAGGATTACATTGCTATTTATTACGCCGGTCCTATCAGGGCGGCTGGCGGTACTAGTGAGACTGTTAGTGTCATGATTGCTGATTATCTTCGTTACAAATTCGGCTACGCTAAGTATGATATTAGGCCTGAGGAGCTTGATCGTTATATCTACGAGATTGGTGATTACCACGCTCGCATCTCACGGCTGCAGTACATGCCTAAAGAGCCTGAGTTAAGGTTCCTGCTTAAGAATATAGGTGTTGAAATCACCGGCGACCCCACCAGCCGGATGGATGTTAGTAATGGCAAGGGGTTGGAGCGGGTGGAGACTGATCGTTTAAGGGGTGGTATGTGCTTGGTGTTATGTGAGGGCGTGGCTCAGAAAGCGGGCAAGATTTGGAAGAAGCTCAGCAGCTGGGAGGATTTTGACTTCCCTGAGTGGGGCTTCTTAGAGGATTTTCTTAAGCTTCAGAAGAAGTTATGGGGCAGCAAGGGTCAGGGGTCAGAGGACCCTAAGAGTATTGGTCCTAATTATAAGTTCATGCATGACGCAGTGGCTGGCAGACCCATCTTTTCTTACCCTTTTGCCCGCGGCGGTTTCAGGCTGCGTTACGGCCGCACCCGCTTCATGGGTCATGAGTGCCTTGGCTTCAATCCTGCTTCAATGGTTATTACTAATAACTTCTTGGCTACTGGCACGCAGTTGAAGGTCGAGCGGCCGGGCAAGGGCTGCACCGTGACTCCCTGCGAGGTGATTAATGGACCAATTGTTGAGTTAAGTAACGGTGATGTCTTGAGAGTTGAATCTTTTGACCAGGCTCTTGAGCTTACTAAGAGGATTAAGAATATTTTATTCCTCGGCGACATGCTGGTTAACCTCGGCGCTTTCAGGGAGCATGGTCATAAGCTTGTTCCCGGGGCGTATGTCCCTGAGCGGTGGGTTCTTGAGCTTGAACAGGCTGTTAAGAATAATGGCTGCTCTGGTTTTAAGAAGGAGCGGCTTGAGGAGTTAATTAATAATCCTTTTACAATAGAGCCATCCCTTGAGGAGGCTGTTAAGTTGTCAAAGGTTTTTGGCATACCATTGCACCCGGGCCACTTGTTTTATTATGACGTGCCTGGGAGTGAATTGTTGAAACTCTCTAAGGTTCTTGATAAGAAGCTGCCGCTAAGTCTTAAGCAGGTTCTTAATTCCTTAGGCGTCCCGCACCAGGTCAGGGGTGATGAGTTAATTATTAGTGACGAGGATTTTAAACGCCTCTCACTTGTTTTGAAGGGTTTTAAGCCGACTGAGGACGTTTTTAAGTCATTATCTGACAGTGCAGGCGTGACTGTTAAGAATATCGCGCCTGTTTTTATTGGCGCCCGGATGGGCAGGCCTGAGAAGGCTAAGCTTCGGAAACTGACTGGCTCGCCTCACTGTATGTTTCCTTGCGGCCAGGAGGGTGGGAGGCTTCGTTCTTTTAACGCGGTCTTTGATATGGGTTTTGTTGAGTCAACTTTTAAACTGTTTTACTGCAAGGAGTGTGAGAAGGAGACAGTCTTGACTCATTGCCCTTCCTGTGGTGTCCGAACAGTTAATCGTTATGTCTGCACTAAGTGCGGTCGCCATGTTAATAAGCCTGAGCACTGCGGCGCTGATTGCAAGCCTTATGCTAAATTAAAGGTTGATTTCCGGGAGGTTTTGAACTCTGTTCTCACCAACCTCAACATGCGTATGCCCCCTCTTGTTAAGGGTGTCCGCGGCACTAGTAATCGCACTCATGTTCCAGAGCCTCTTGAGAAGGGCGTTCTTAGGGCCAGCCACGGCATCTATGTTAATAAGGACGCGACTACCCGCCTTGACTTCACTGAGCTAGCCTTAACTCATTTCAAGCCGGTTGAGATTGGCACTTCTGTTAAGAAGTTAAGAGAGCTTGGCTATGAAAAGGACGCTTTTGGCAAGCCTTTGAATAGCCCTGAGCAGGTTTGTGAGTTAAAGCTTCAGGATGTTATTATTGGCGACTCCAGGGACTTCCCTGACTCTGATATGGGCCGTTTTCTTCTTAAGATTTCAGAGTTTGTTGATGACGAGTTGGTCAAGTTGTACAAGACTGACCCTTATTATGAGGCTGGGTCTAAGCATGACTTGGTGGGCGAGTTAGTGATTTGCTTGGCGCCCCATACCAGCGCCGGAGTGGTGGGCAGGGTTATTGGTTATAGCAAGACTCAGTCTTTGATTGCCCACCCATACCTTCACGCGGCTGTTAGGCGCGACTGTGACGGTGATGAGGTGGGTGTTATCTTATTGATGGATGGCCTGCTTAATTTCAGCCGGCAGTACCTGCCTGACCGGCGTGGCGGGAGGTCAATGGATGCGCCTCTAGTCCTCACTACAAACATTTATCCTGAGGAGGTTGATGACGAGGTTTATGATTTTGACCGCGCTTGGGTTTACCCGTTGAGTTTTTATGAAGCGGCTGATAATTTTAAGTCTCCTTATGGTGTTGATGTCCCTATTGTTGAGCACTTCTTAGGCAAGCCTGAGCAGTATCGCGGTTTCGGCTTCACTCACCCGGTTAGTGATATTAACAGCGGTCTGAGAGTGACTGCTTATAAGACTCTTGAGACAATGATGGATAAGCTTGACAGCCAGATGGCGTTGGCGTCTAAGACCTTGGCAGTTGATGAGGGCGGGGTGGCTGGCTTGATTATTAATAAGCATTTTATCCGCGATGTTAAGGGCAATCTTCGTAAGTTCACTGAGCAGGAGTTCAGGTGCTTGGATTGTAACTCTAAGTATAGGCGCGTCCCTCTTATTGGCAAGTGTTTGAAGTGCGGCGGCAAGTTACTGCTTACTGTTCATGAGGGCACGGTTACTAAGTACTTGGAGCCTAGTATTAAACTAGCTAATGACTTTATGGTTAGTCCTTATTTAAAGCAGGCATTGGAGTTGTTGAAGATGAGGGTTGAGGGCATGTTTGGCTGGGATACTTTTAAGCAGACGGCTCTGGATTCATTCTTTTAGAAAATTTAGTTATGTATCGGGAATAGATATATAAATATGAATTGTGTATGTTTTTATTCTTAGAGGTGAATATTTTCATGTTGGGCAAGGAGTTTGAGACTCACTGGGTTCGTTGTAAGAAGTGTGGTGCTGGCAAGCCTAAGGAGGCTTTTAAGGGGGCTATTAATCGCATTTGTATTGAGTGCCGTAAGAAGAAGGGCAAGAGTGTTATTCATAAGTAATAAATTATTGTCGGCACTATCAGCGCAGCCATTAGGTGGTTCTGATTGACTTGGTAACTAATTGCCAGTAATCCTATCATTGTCGCGGTTATTAGTACTATTAGTCCCTGCCACCCGTTAATAACTATCACTATTATGGTGATGAAGCCTAGTAATCCTATGTTCATTTTCTTGTAGTTTATCTTGTTTATTCTTTTACCTACCGCGTGTGTCACCTTGTTAACCAGCCAGTAGCTGATGCCTGCTATTATCATGCTCGCGAGTAATAGCATTAAGTAATTATTTTTTGTTAGCGCGTCCCTGCTTATCTGCTCTATCACCCCTGACCTTGCCTTGTTAATTGTGAATAGGGCTGTGAGGCTGAAGATTACGTCGCCGGTGTTAACCCCTCCCAGCGTGATTAGTTTTTCTTTCTCGTTCCGTGTCTTTACTAACTCGTTTGATATTGAAGCTGCTTGTGATGGCCCGATTGCTGGTACAAAGGTTATTATTGACGAGCTAGTCACTGCCTTGATTATGCCTTTTATCTTTGTTTTATTGCTTACCTCTGTCACTACTTTTTTCAACTGCGCTGGCACGTTCTCGCCTAACTGCATGTTGTGTAGTATGTTGCTGACTCCGTATAAGCCTGTTAAGAGGGGCAGCAATGGCTGGTTTATTAACTCTGTTCTCAGGACCATTACCCCCAGTATTCCTGACAGGGTGTAGATTGTTGCTGCTTTCCCCATGTTAGCTCCCTCGCTTAGTATTAAGTGGAGGCTTAGCCCTATCAGCACTATCACCACATAGTCCTCTATTAATTCATAAGCAACTGGTATTAACTCCAGTAATAGCGGGGCTATGATGATTATTACCAGGGTTGTTCCTAGCGCGCCGATGCTTAATAGTTTAACCGCTTCGGCTCCCCTGCCGTCTAGTAATAGTTTTTGTGCGTACCTGATTGACAGGCTTGTCCCTTCATCCGGGCATGACAGGTAGGTTGTCTTGATGAACTCGAAGTAGTTAGCTGTTATTATCATGGCTATTAATAGCATTGCAAAGCTTAGGGGGTTTAGTGATGAGAATAGTAGTAGTGTTATTGGCAATAGGGTGTTTGGGTGCAGTCCTGGCACCAGCCCTGCTATCACTCCGATTACTAGTCCAGTGGTTATTGCTAGAATTAGTTCTAGCATAAGCTTTTTAAGTGTTTCTTGTTAATCAGTTTTTTCATGAACAAGGTTGTTATTGCGGGCGGGGCTGGGGCTGGCAAGACCCGGTTGATTAATTATCTGGGGGCCAGGGGTTACCGGGTTGTTCCTGAGGTCATCACCTTGTTGAATAATGAGGGTCTTAACCCTGGTAATTGTGATTCTTTTTTTGATAAGACTTTTGATAAGCAGTTAAGCCTTGAGGAGTCAATTATTTGCGGGGCTGATGACTACGTGTTCCTTGACCGTAGCAGTGTTGACTTGTTTGCTTTATGCACTCTTAGTCTTAGAAAACCGCCGTTGGGGCTTGTTGATTACGTGCCTGACTTTAGCCACGTGTTCTTTATTAACGCTGTTTTTTCCCCGGGCATTTATCTAAGGGCTGCTAAGATGCATAAGGATGATTACGTTTCTTTTGCTCGCAGGATTTATCACGACCTTGAATTAGTTCATGAGCAGGAGGGTGTTTATGATTTGTACATCTTGGAGCATGACTTGACTAGAGAGCTTTACTCTACTATAGCCAGTGTTCTTGCTTTATGATAAATTCTTTATCCTGACGCCTTTCAGTTCTTTCTCATGGTTGTAATAAGTCACTCTTCCTTTAATCTCGGCTTTCATTCCTTTCCACGCTGTGACTTTATCAAAGAATATTACTTTAATGCTTCCTGTGCCGTCGCTTAGGTTTAGTATTGTTATTCTTTTAGGCTTGAATGCTTCTATTACTTCTCCTCTCAGCTTAACGTAATCGCCTGTTTTTGTTTCATTAATCTTTTTTAACGGCGCTTCTATTAGTGTCAGTGAGTAAGTGATTAGTAGTAATATTGTGACTGGTATTAACTTCTTCATTAAGTATTAATAGGTTTTTCCA
The DNA here is from genome assembly GCA_014729335.1 of archaeon. GTDB lineage: Archaea > Nanobdellota > Nanobdellia > WJKC01 > WJKC01 > WJKC01. Next base: position 9,600 of record WJKC01000037.1, read on the forward strand.
GGTTATTTTATTATTGTTTCAATATATGGCAGTACTTCGTTATTGTATGGGCTTATTTTTCCTGCTTTTGTTTCCTGGTCTTCAGCTTTGACAAGTTTTCCTTCCAGGTTTAGTATCATCATTGCTGCCTTGTTCCCTTCTCTTATTTCGTATTCAGGCTTGGTTGCTGCTTTTAACAGGTGCTGGTAATGGCTTTGTTTTCTGCACTTTTTAACCAGCCAGCCGAAAACCCCTGCGTCATAGGATGGCAGTCCTGAGAAGTTATTCTTTATTTTATCTTCCAGTGTGTGCGGCGCGTGGTCACTTACTAGGCAGTCAATCAGGCCGTTTTTCAACCCTCTTATCAGCATCCGCTTATTCTGTTTTTTCTTTATTGATGGGTTGCACTTCATCTTTACTCCTTTATCTTTGTAGTCTTTCTTGCTGAAGTACAAGTGGTGGTAGGCTGCCTCGCAGTAAAGGTTGTCGTATCTCTTTTTGGCTTTCTTTATTACTCTAAGTCCTTTCCAGCTGCTTACGTGGCAGATGAAGTACTTGAGGTCTGGTCTTAATGGCATTATTTTTTCAGTAATGTATCTTATCCCTTTTGCCTCTGCCTTTGCCGGTCGGGCTTTAATATGGGTTCGTGGCTTTGACTGTTTCCATTTATGTTTGTGTTTTTTTAATGTATCCGGGTCTTCGCAGTGGATTCTTATCTCAGCGTTTTCCGGCAGTAATAGTATGCGGTCTTTTAGTTTTTCATTGTTTGTGAAGAACCCTGAGCCAATGCTCTCTGCTTGGAAGGCTTTGTACTTCTTGTTGCAGTATTCCTGCATTCTTTCCAGTTCTTCTATGTAACTATTTGGTGTTAGTAACCCGTAAACGTTGACTTTTATCTCAGCGTCGCTGTTTATTAGCTTGAGGTATTGTTTTAGTGTTTGGTGGTTATCCAGCGGCGGCTTGGTGTTAGGCATGGCGCTGCACTCTATTACCCCTGTGCTTGCTAGGTGTGCTGTCCCTGTTTTTATTGTCTCCCTGCTGGTTTGTTCTAGGTCTCTTAGGTGTACGTGCGAGTCGTATAGTAATGGGCTTAGTGCTTGTTTTTCTTTTAAGATAATGTCTGGTTTTTGTTTTACTGCCCCGACGCGGATTATTTTCTGGTTTTTGATTTCAACCTGCCCGTAAGTTATTCCCTGTCTTATTAGGATGTTGCCCTCTATTATCATTTCTTTGCCCCGCTCTTGTCTCTTTTGTAGAAGTGTTTTGCTTTGCCCCAGGTAGTGACCGGGCCTGTTAGGCAGAGCGGTTCTCCCCGGTCGCAGCTGTAGCATAAGCCATAGCCGCACTTAATTATTTCTTCAAGGCTTAGGAGCACTTTGTCTTCCGGCACTCCCTGTTTCACTGCTTCTTTGGCAACCGCCTTCATCATTGGCTCGGGCCCGCAAGTTATTACGTAGTCAAAATTGCAATTGTTTAATACTTCACATGGGAACACGCTCCCTATGAACCCCTTGTATTGTATTGACTTCTTGATTAATTCCTTTTCATTTTTTTGTAATACTTCATTTTCATTTTTGTAACCCGTGTAAGTTGTGTAGGAGGCTTTTACTTTTTTCATTAAGTCTGGGAATGACGCGGTCCCGCACCCGCCGCCGACTAGTAACACGTTCTTACCTTCTATTTCAATTGGATAACCATTGCCGTAGGGCCCCCTGATGTAAATTTTATCACTGGGCTTTAGCTGGCATAGTGCTTCACTTGTTTCCCCTCTTTTTTTCACTGTTATTGAATTATTGCTTGACAAGGTGAAGGGCCGCTCCATTGGTTTTTCATCCTTCCATAATAACACCATTAAGTACTGTCCTGCCCGGTGTTTTATTTCTTTGTTGAATATTATCGTGCTCGTGTCGCTTGATTCTTTAACCATCTTTGTTACTGTGTATTCTTTATGCTCGTCATTGATTAGTGTCAGCACATCTCTTCCTTCTTCATCATCCCATTTTATATTGTTTACCCATTCCGGCTCCTTGAAGGTTATTTCTTCTTTTATTTTTTTTAATTCTTTGTATGCTTCTTTTTTGAATTCCTTATTGAACTCTTTTATTTCAGCAGGCGTCTTGCCTGCGTAGACCGAGCCTAGTTGTATGGTGGTTGCCCCCGCTTTAACTGCAAGCGCTGCTTCATACGCGGTGTTTACTCCGCCGCTGAAATTTATTGCTAGGTTGTTAATCTTGCTTGCTTTCTGAGTGTTTGCCAGCGTGTGTTCCAGCAGAATTCTTCCTGATAAGCCTCCTGTGATTATCTTTTTCCCTGAGTACTTATTGATTACTTTGCATGGCACTGTGTTGCTGATTGTCACGGCGTCCGCCCCTGCCTCTTTGAATGCTTTCATGTAATCTGCTGCGTTGACCGTCGGCGATAACTTCACGAATAATTTCTTGTCAACAAGCCTTCTTAGGTTTTTTATTTGTTTTTTTATTTTATTTATCTCACTTGTGAAGTTTGGGTCGCACGCGTGAGTATTGGGGCATGACTTATTTATCTCATAACCGGTTATTTTTTTCCCAGCTTCTTTTTCAAATAATCTTATCATTCTTTTTAGTTCTTCATCATTTCCAAATAACGAGATAATCAGCAGCGTGCCTCCTTTGTATTCTTTTATTTCTTTTATCATGTTTTGCACCCCCGGGTTTGGCAGGCCCATCCTATTAACGTAGTATTCAAGCCCTTTTTGGTAACCATGGGTCATTACTGGCGGGCTCCACCCTTCTCGTGTCAGGCAGCCGTTCCAGTATTCCTTATTTTTTTTTGATGTTCCTTCTGGACCGTTTAAGCCTATGCTCTTTGTGATGAAGTAGTCAAGGCTCTGGTCAGCGTATTTTACCCAGTTGAGTATGCCTGCTGAGTTGCTTGTTTTTATTTCTCTTCCAGCGTAGAATAGTTTATCTTTTTGGTTTGCTTTCACTTATTTTTCTTATTTGTTTTAGCAGTATTAAAACTTTGTTGTGCTGAGGTGGTTGCTGAAGTCAACTTCTCCGTAGCTTGTCCTGCCCGTGTCTATTGCTTCTATTGCTTCTTTAACACTGGTGCTGGCTATTTTATGAGTGGTGTTTACCTCGTGTACTTTATGACCTTCTGCTAGTGCTTCCTGTAGTATTAGGTCCATTGCCTCTGCTTCAAGGTTTATTCTTATCTTCTCCTCTGGGTACTCTCTTTTTTTCAGGCGGGTTTTTAATTCTGACGGGTCGCACCTGGTGATGATGCATATTCTTGTCAGCTCTGCTGGGAAGTAGTGGCTTAAGTGGCTGTCCACTACTAGTGTCTTGCTGTCTCTTTTCTGCTGTGTTTTCAGCCATTTAATCATCTGCTCCACGTCAATTATTTTTATGTCTATCTGAGCTGTGACGTATTCTTCATGCTCGCCTATGTGCACGTACTTGTAATCGTAGTGCTCTGCTATTCCCTTAGCTACTCTTGTCTTGCCTGTCCCTGGGGTCCCGCTGACTAGTATTAGTTTCCTCATTTGTACTTCTCTATTAGTTTTATTCCTTCCTCTGTTTCCTTGCCGTTCTTTAATCTAACTTCAAACTTTGTTTTAATTCTTAACTCATCAAGGTTCTTCTTCCCATACGCCTTCTCTATCTTTCTTATTATCTTCTTGAAGTCCTTGTTCTTCATCCTGCTTATTGCTTCTTCTAACGGCGTGTCCGCTGTTGTTAGTAATTTCATGGTTATTATCTAATAATTAAATCCTTTTATATTACTCGTTTTGCAAATGCAAGGTTATTATCTATTTTCTTGCTCATTGAGCCAAGGTATAATTCTATTTTACCGTTTAGTAGTTATTTTTTCTTTTTTATTTTCTTTAAACCGCCGGTGTATTTCCATAATACTTTTGGTATCTTGATTGTCCCGTCTTTTTCCTGGAAGTTCTCGATGATGGCGACCATTGCCCTGCTAGTGGCTATGCCTGTGCAGTTAAGTGTGTGCACGTATTCTTTTTCTCTTTCACTGTTGACGTATTTAATATTCAGCCGCCTTGCCTGCCAGTCTGTGCAGTTGCTGCCTGAGGTTAACTCCCGGTACTTGCCTTGGACCGGGAACCATCCTTCAATATCGTACTTCTTGGCTGCTACTATTCCCAGGTCGCCGGTGCAGATGTTAACAACGCGGTACGGTATCCCCAGGCTTTGGAATATTCCCTCCTTGTTCTTTCTTAATTCCTCGAATATTTTCCATGAGTTCTCTGGCTTGCAGAAGACGAATTGCTCCACCTTGTTGAATCGGTGAACCCTGAATATCCCTTTGGTGTCTTTGCCGTGCGCTCCTGCTTCTTTTCTGAAGCAGGCGCTTATGCCGGCGTATTTTAATGGCAGCTCGTCCTGTTCAAAGAACGTCTTATCCATGTGCATAGCAGCTATTGGGTGCTCGCTGGTTGCTATCAGGTATAAGTCCTCGCCCTCTACTTTGTACATCACGTCCTCAAAGTCTGCTAGGTCAGTGACTCCCTCGTACGGTTTTCGTCTTATCATGTAGGGCGGCTCTATAAGTGTGAATCCTTTGTTCTCCAGGAAGTCCATGGCGTATTGCTGTAATGCGTAGTCCAGCTTCACCAGGTCGCCTTTCAGGTAGTAGAATCGAGCGCCTGACACCTTGGCTGCTGCTTCCAGGTCTGCGAGGCCGTATTCTTTAAGTATGTCAACGTGGCTCCTGGGCTTGTATTTATTCCTCTTCTTGCCCCAGTGTTTTATTGGCACGTTGTCCTCGTCGCTTTTTCCATAGGGCACTGACTCGTGTATTAGGTTTGGCAGTTTTTTCATTAACTTATCTCGTTGTTCCTTCAGCTTGTCCACTTTTTCTTTTTTCTTGTCTATTTTTTCTTTAACCTCTTTCACTTCTTTGATTTTTTCTTTTTTGTCTTTGCCTTTTAGTTCAGGCACCTTTGTTGAGATGGTGTTTCTTTTCTGGTTTAGTTTCTCTAGTAATTGCAGTTGTTTCCGCCATTGCTTGTCTTTTTTCCTAACCTTGTCAACTAGTTTTATTAGTTTCGGCTCCCGCCTTTTCAGGTAGTTCTTTTTAACGTGGTCCGGGTTGTCTCTTATGATTCTGATGTCAATCATGGTTCTTTTTAGATTGCCCGCTTTTTTAAAAGTTTATAAGTGTCTTTTTTTATAAACACTCTATGAGCAAGCGTTTACTAGCCGCCTTATTCATTATCTCTACTTCTTTTTTCATGGTCCAGCACGCTTTTAATGTCTCGTGGGATTTCAGTGTTTTCTTTCTTAATTCTCGCTACTTATTGTTTAATCATGGTTTTTTTGAGATTAGGCGCCCGCCCCTCCCCGCTTTTTTAATGTTTTTTGGCGAGTACTTCTATATCTTTTTTGTATCACTGGTTGGCTTGTACGCTTGTGTTAAGTTCTCTAATAGGTATTCTTTGAACCCCGTGGTTTTTTACTCGCTTATTCTTTCTCCTTACGTCTTGTTCACTGGCTTCGCGGTCGGCACTGAGTTCTTAACCCTGGCTCTTACTCTCTTATTATTCACGTATATTAAGGATGAGCTTAGTGGTTTCTTTTTCGGCTTGTCTTTCCTGGCTCATTACACTAATGCTTCCAGTGTTATCTTCTTGTTTTTTAAGCGCGACTGGCGCCGGATTATTGGCTCCTTGCTTCTTGCCTTTCTTGTTATTGCTCCTTGGTTCTTGTTTAATTATTGGTTTAAGGCTGACCCTTTTTATTCTTTCTGGGATAGTTATGCTCAGAATGTTAGTTCCCGTTCTTATTATGACATGTCTTTTAACTTGTTTGACTTGCTTATTGTTTCCTCTTTTCTTTTCCCGTTATTCCTTGTTGGCTTGTCTAGGTTCAGGAGGGATTCCTTTATTGACTGGTTGATGTTGTTTTTCTTCCTTGTCAGGCTTGGCAATTATTTTTTCATTCCTTTGAAGATTCCCCGCTACTTGTTTGGTGTTGTCATCCCTGTTGCTTATTTCTCTGCAAAGTCATTGAATCGTTTTAATTACCGGGCTTCTCTAGTGGTTGCTTCTTTAACTATTATCTTCTCAGCTTTTTTTTACTCACCTCTTTTTTACCTTGAGAGCCCTAGTATTTACACTGATAATCTTGTTCATTTCAATGATTCCTGTATGGTGATGAGTAATGCCTGGCCTTTTCTTAATTATTATGGTGTTGACAGCGGTCCTTCTCCGCGCAAGCAGTTGGTTGTTGATTACCTTAATCAAGGCTATACCCTGGTTTTCTTTAAGCACATTAGGGACCCGTCTTACCCATTAAATGAGTCCTTTATCAGTTCTCTGCCAGTATCTTATGATTCTTACCAGTTAGTAGTATTATCTAATGAATCTGTCTGCCTTCCTTCTTACTCTTATAACTTATCTTATATTGAGGAGATGAACAATACTTATCATGAATTACATAATAGTTCTTTTTCTTTCACTATCTGGGATTTACTCAAGTCTGAGGAATAAGTAACTGCCTTTACTGTCTTCTGTTATTTTTTTGAATCCTTGTTTTTTATAGAAATCAACTGCTGACCGGCTGTAGGTTATTATTGATCGCTTCTTTTTTTCCTTGCAAATCTTTTTTAATTCACTTATTAGTTTTGTTCCTTTGCCTTTTTCTCTTTCTTTGACTGCTAAGTAGCTGATTTCAGTTATGTTAGGGTTCATATTAGAGTCAGGCGCTACTACCATGCCTATTACTTTGTCATTTTCTATTAAAACTAAGTGTGTGCCTTCTAG
>WJKC01000038.1 GCA_014729335.1 archaeon
CTCTCTGCCTGAAGCTTAACTAAATCAACAGCGTCAGTGTGAAACATGTAAGAGTCAGGGTTAGAACTAACAGCAGTCACCAGGCAGGCAACCTCGTGTTTTTCAGAGGCTTTATGCAAGGCAAGTATTGAATCCTTACCACCTGACACCAAAGCAGCAACCTTCATTTCTAAAAAACCATTTCCTCAGCTCTTTTCAACCGGTCAATAGTTCCCACATCAACCCACTCATCAATAACCACTGGCTTGAACTCCAAGCCACTGTTAATCAACAACTCTACCGCGTCAGTTAACTCGTACTCACCCCGCTCGCTAAGCTCAACCTGCCTGCACGCTTCAAAGATTTCAGGCGGCAGGTAATAAATACCCGCGTTAATCAAGTCACTAGGAGGGTTAGGCACTTTCTCAAGGATATCTGTTATTAAACCATCAGTGACCTCTAATACGCCATAAGACTCTGGGTTAGGCACGGTCTTAGCCACTATGACGCCGGCAGAGTCCTGGCTCAGGACTTCATAGTAAACCTTTGGGTTAAAGTATAAGTCGCCGTATACAAGCAGGAAAGGAGCCTCTATCTCAGCCTCAGCGCATAACAATGCGTGACCGGTTCCTTTAGAATCACTCTGCACAACGTAGTTTATCTTCAACCCCTCAAACTCATTGCCAAAGTAATCAATTACCTTCTCTTTCAAGTAGCCAACAACCAACACTACCTCTTCAACATGAGGCTTCAAGCCCCTCAGTATATGAACTAGCATCGGCTCGCCCTTAACTTCAACCATTACTTTAGGCTTATTAATTGTTAACGGCCTTAAACGAGTGCCAGAACCACCAGCCAGCACAACAGCTTTCACCTAAAACGCCTCACTAACTCCTCAACCCCCCCATTACCAGGGTTCTCTAAGTGAAATCTTATAATAGGCTCAGTCCCGCTGGGCCTGACAAGGGCGGTGCCACCGTTAAAATCAAACTTTACTCCGTCAACATCTGATATAATACCACTAACCCTCTGCTTAACCCTCTCCATAAAAGAAGCCTTATCATCCACATTAAGTGAAGCGCTCTCAATAACAACTGGCGGCAAGCCACTAACCAGTTCATTAATGTTATTCTTATAAGCCAAGCCAGCCAGTATAATCGCAAATAAAGAACCGCTGCTGGTAGGGGCAAATAACGGGTCAGTGTAGTGACCGCTCGGCTCAACCCCCAGGCACGCGTCATGCTGGATAATGGCGCGTGCCACAAAGGGGTCGCCCACCTTAGAGGAGGTAACAGGCGCGTAGTCAAACAAAACTTGTGAAGTATCAATACTAGCCACCACCCTGCCACTATAAACCTTGGTAAGCAGGCAAGCAATTAGTGAGCCATGAACAATGCCCTCGCCATTAACCACTACCACCCGGTCAGCGTCAAAGTCATGAATTAATACTAAGTCATAATCACCTGCTTTTTCCTTAAGCATCTCTAAGCAGCCGTTACCAGGGTCTGAACCCTTAGTGTTAATAACATCAACGCCGGCGCCTAACCGCTTGAGCAGTAAATGACTTAAGCCGCAGCCATTCTTCAAGTCAACCAGTACTTTAAACCCGCGCAAGTCATAATTAAATAATTCCCTATAACGGGTCAGCAACCGGTTAAAATACTCGCTGGTAAAGTCACGTTCTACAATCCTGCCATCACCCGCTTCAGCGGGTTTTTTAAGACTCCTTAGTTCAGCAATCATCTCAGTTGAAAAAGGCAGTCCTTCACTATCATGAAACTTTATTCCCTCTTGACCATCAGATAAGTGGGACGCGGTGAACATAACCGACGGTTTCTGCAACACCAGCCCGGCAACACTGCACATATCAGTGGGACCCACACCGCAGTAAGTGACGTTAAAGCCGGCCTCAGCAACCCCTTTTGCAAAAGCCCTTGATAAACGTTTGCTAGCCTTTTTAGGGTCAGTCATAACCACAGGGCTGCCGTATTTCCCTGCAAAGCGCATGCCAAGTTCATAGACAAAGTCCTCTTCCAGCAAGCCCCTAATATCGTACTTCTTAAACACGCTCATTAAAAACCACCCCTCCCCTCTTAACCACTGAACCGGGCATCAAGCAAGCGTTAACCATTGTCTTAGCATCATCACCTATTAGGGCTCCGAACTTATGAGTAGGTGCGAGGCCGAGACCCTTAACCCTCACCCGGCTCTTATCAAACCTTAAGTTAGCAGTCACGAAGCCGGCAGCTATGTTAACATTATTACCAATCACTGAATCACCAATGTATGAGTGATGATGAATATTAACCTTGTTCATTATCACTGAGTTCTTAACTTCACAACGGGACAGCTTAGAATCCCGCCCCACTACAACGTTACCCCTGATATAAGATTGGGGCCCAACACTTGTATCTTCACCAAGCAATAACCTGCCCTCAATATAAGAGAAGGGTTTTATAACAGCTCCTTCAGCTAAGTAGACAACGCCGTTAATAAAAGAATTATTAATAAACTCTCCTTTGCCTTTAATAACCTTAAAACCCTCAGGCTCTGAGTCAAAGAACTTTTTCAACTCCTCTTGAAACCCTAGAACGTCCTTTAATAAAAAAGCCTGCTTAAAACCACTCAGATTAAATAAATCCATTATAAAAATAATCTAATAAGAAGAGCTTATTAATGATTTTTAAAAAAATCTTCATAACATTAGGAAAAGATTCATAGAAAAGAATATAAACACAAACACTAACCCTTATAAAAAAAGTTATAAAGGTACGTTTTTTTAAAATTAATTCATCAATGAAATATGTTTTGAAAAAAGATAAAGGCTATCATGTGAAAAAGTTTAAGGAGTTAAGACCCCAGGAGCTTAAAGCGTTAGCTAGTGATATCAGGTTAAAAATCCTTAATGAGTTAAAGAAAGAGCCGGCTTACCCGAACCAGTTGGCTAAGAAGCTTAAGGTTCATGAGCAGAAAATTTACTATCACATTAACGCGTTAAAAAAAGCTGGGGTGCTAAAGGTTGTTAAAACAGAGGAGATTAAGGGCTCAACAGCTAATTATTACGGGGTCAAGGCTGATGCTTTTGGCGTTGAACTGGCAGGTGATTATGAAAGAATTAACCCCGGGTCAAGGCCCTCTAAATTAAAGAAGTTATTTAACGAGTTCATTAATAAAGGCTTGTTAAACAGTCTAATAGTGGTTGGCAGCCCCTTGCCTCATGGTCCTTTCAAAGCTGTTGCCCGCGACGGCCATTACTCAGCCCAGCTTGGATTAATTCTTGGCAGTTGAACAAGCGTTGATGAATTCAAGGTCAGCCTTGATACTGATGTTATTAATGAAAAACGATTAAATGAGAATATGATATTAATAGGCGGGCCCGGCACTAACTTGGTGACTGAGAAGGTTAATCAATACTTGCCGGCAAAGTTCAACGAGGATAATTACTGGAAGAGCATTAAGTCAAAGAATAATGAGTACACTGACGACACGTGCGGTTTAATTATTAAGACCCTCAACCCGTTTAATAAGGATAAGTTTATCCTATTACTCGCTGGCTTAAGAGTGACCGGCACCAAGTCCTGCATCATCGCCCTAATGAATCAATGCAGTGAGTTACTAAAGGGTTATGACAGGGGTTCTCTCTCAAGAGTTGTTAAAGGGTATGACTTTGACGGCGACGGTAAGATTGACGGGGTTGAAATCCTGGAATGAACACTGTCATAGGACTCTTTGGCATGATGTGCGCTGGCAAGGACACAGTGGCTGACTTCTTCTACCAGCAGGGTTATACCAAGATTAGTATCAGCGAGAACGTTCTTAAACCAGTATTAAAGAAGTTAAAGCTTAAACCTGACAGGCTTAACCTCATCAAGCTTGGTAAAGTATTAAAATCTTTCAAGCGCGAGGTACTAGCCTTTCTTGCTCACAGTTTAATGAATAAGGGTGATGGTCATAATTACATCATCCCTAACATCATGACTTTCCAGGAAGCGCGTTACCTTAAGGAGCAGGAGGATATCAGGTTCTTACTATTCAAGGTAAGTGCTAAACAGCGAATCCGATACGAGCGTAATGTTCAGCGAATGGATGATAAGGACGTCAGCAAGTTATCAACTTTTAAGCGACTTGACCAGAAGAACCTCTCAATGACTGGTCTTAAAGAACTAATGCACGCCCGATTAGAGGACGCTGAATTAGTTAATAACAGCTCGCTTAAGGAATTGGAGGCAAAACTGGAAAAACTAGTTAAGAGGTTTAACTTATGAAAGTAGTTCATAAGGATTTTAATAAAGGAACAGTTAAAGTTAGAGTAACTGATAATGAGGATTTATGGATTCTAAACAAGATTGTGACTGAAGGCGACCTTGTCAGTGGCAGCACCTCAAGGGTTATTAAAAAGCCTGACCGGGAGGGCTTCAGGAAGAGGGTTTTTCTTAAAATCAAGGTTGAAAAAGTGAAGTTCAGGCAGTCAAAATTTGTTCTTAAGATTCTTGGCAAGATAGTTGAGGGTCCTGATGAAGTGCCAAGGGGCAGTTATCACTCATTTAATGTTGATAAAGGCTCTAAGATTATTATTAAAAAAGATGAATGGGATAGTTATGTAAAAAAGAAATTATTTAAGAGTGTTAGCAAGGCTCCAAAGGTTCTAATAACTGTTATTGACTCTAAAGAAGCTACCCATGCCTTGATGAATAACAAGGTGAAGGAATTATTCTCCCATCATTCAAGACTGCCTCGTAAAGACCAGTCAGATTATGATAAGAGGATTAATGATTATTATCTTAAAGTAATGGACCAGGTTAAGACCGCTGCAGCTAATCACGGCGCTAATAAGATAATCATTGCTGGTCCTGGCTTCGCATCAAAGGAACTGCTTAAAATAATCAAGAACAGGGATAAAGAACTGGCTTCCAAGGTCACGAGGGCTCATATTAATCACACTGGCATGACTGGGGTTAAGGAATTAATTAATTCAGGAGCTATTAGTGATATTATCAGCGAGAACGAGATTAGTGAGGAGTCAAGGCTAGTGGAAGAGGTATTAGTCAGGGTTAAAAGGGGTAAACTTATAAGTTATGGTCTTCAATCAGTTACTAAGGCAGTGACTATGGGAGCTGCTGATACCCTATTGATTAGCGAGGGTTTAATAATTGACTTCCGTGAAAGAAAAAGATTTAAAGAACTGGAAGAACTTATTAATAAAGCTGAAAGCACAGGAGCAACAGTCGAGTTTATAGGAACAAGGCATGAAGCCGGCAAGCAGTTCTATAAATTCGGCGGGGTTGCCGCCTTACTGAGGTATGAAGTATGAAGAGAATATTGTTAGCAACAGGGAACAAGTTTAAACTAGCCCAGATGCAGTACGTATCTGACTATTTTAAGATAGGTGTTAGGGTTCTGCCTGCTAGGGATATCTTCGGCTCACTAGCTAAATTTGACAAGCTGGGGAAGACTCCTAAGGACGTAGCCCTTCGGGGCGCTAAGATGATTTACGGCAAGGTTAAGAGGCCTATTGTTACTGAGGAGACTTTCTTAGAGGTTAAGTCGCTTAATAACTTCCCAGGCATCAAGACCATCCCATTTGTTAAGACCAAGGGCAGGAAGGCTCTCTTGGCAATGATGGCTGGCGAGGACAAGCGGGACGCGGTGATGAAGAGCGCGGTCACGTTCATTAATGTTAAAGGCGAGGTTCAAACTTTCACTCATAAGATTGAGGGGCGGATAGCTGAGGAGGAGCGTTGGAACAAGGGCCCGTTATGGGTTAGCCCTGAAGAAAAAGACTGGGGCGGCTGGTTTAACGCGGTTTTCATTCCTAAAGGTAAAAAGAAGACGCTTGCCGAGCTGACTGCTGAGCAGTTAATCCAGCACGGCTACCGAGAGAAGACCTTCAAGAAATCACTAGAAGCTATTAAGAAAGAACCTGAGCCTGAGATATAAATCCATAAGTTTTTAATAGATTAGAGCAAACACCAAAAAATTAACCTTTGTTTCAAGTGGTTCATGTTTATGTTTTTTCTGAAGCCCATAAATAGCGTTAATTATTTTCTATATTGAAAATAATTAAGTTTTTTGGTTTCTTTTAGAAAATACGAAAGTATTATAAATAGAATCTTTTATTCATTTTCTTTAATGATAAAGCAACCTCAGATTAATGAGTTCAAGGTTAATGATTATATTATATTAAAACTAGAGGAGAGGAGGATTAATATTTATGTGGCTGGGAGATTATTCAATCATTGCAAGTTCTTGCTAATGAACTTAGATGTTAATAATTCAGAGCAATATGATGAGATTAGCTCGATTGACGAGGCAGCTGAAAGACTTGACATATCACTGGAACGTCCTGAAAAAAGCGGGTTCAATATTCCTCCTGAGACTGAGTTCTGGGGTCACTGCAGTAACATTCAGACGTGGAGTGAGCTTAACTATGACACTCGATTACTGCACTCAAATTTAACATTCCCGCTGCTTAAAGAATTAAGCAAGGCAGGAGACCCAGTAGCGAAGAAGGTGTTCAAGAACGAGATAGCTAAGCGATTAAACAGTGGCTTTAAACCAACAATAAAATACCTCATCGAACAAGGCTACGTAGATTACCTTAGTAGCCATGAGTTTGAAACCATAATCAAAAACAACGAGTCAATAATTAAACCATTAGTCAAGCGTGGTTACTGGAAAGCACTAGACTACGTTGAAAACGAGGAAATAAAAAAAGAGTTATACATAATAGATAAAGGCATTGAAGCAATACTAAAAAAAGATAAACAAATAAGAAAACTAGACTTAAGTAATAATCAATTAAAGTCAATACCAGAAACAATAGGAAAACTAGAAAACCTAGAAGAACTAAACTTAAGTAATAATCAATTAAAATTAATACCAGAAACAACAAACAACTTAACTAAACTAATTTTTAGTTATCTGCCAGAAACAACAAACAACTTAACTAAACTAATTTTTAGTTATCTGCCAGAAACAATAAAAAAATTAAAAGAAAAACTGCCAAAGTGTAAAATAATTTATTAAAACTCTTTCTTAATCAATCCCCTAATCTTGTTAGGATCAGCTTGCCCCTTAGTAGCCCGTAACACTTGACCTATAAGGTAATTAATTGACTTCTTATCCTTCTTAATATTAACGTCTGGGTTGTCTTTCAAGACTTTTTTCACAACCTTTTTCAGTTCCTTGTCACTAAGCGTGCCTAAGCCCTTCTCCTCCACTAGTTCTTTAGGGCTCTTACCAGTGCTGACATAATCCTTTATTAATTCCTTACCCAGTCGCTCAGTAATCACGCCCTTATCCATTAAGCGGATTAATTCCATGAATGACTCTGGCTTAACCTTTGACTCCCTAATGGTTTGTTTCTGATAATTCAAGCACTTAAGCAGTTGAGTATCAACCCATGAGGCAATCCTGGTTGGATCCTTATAACCCTTCACGCAATCCTCAAAGAAGTCAGCCAGGGCTTTATCACTTACCAGCGTGTGAGCCTGCTCCTTGTTCATCCCATACTCTTTGATAAAACGCTTAACCCTCTCAGCAGGCAGCTCTGGCAGTGACCCCCTAGCTCTCCTTATCTTCTTATTAGTTAAGACCAGCCACGGCAGGTCAGGGTCAACAATATAACCATAATCCATCTCAGACTCCTTAGTCCTGAGAGCGTAAGTTGTGCCGCCAGCCGGGCTGAACTGCCTGGTCCCGCGCTTAACCTTCTTACCCCTCTTCAACAGGTTACGCTGCCTGACTAACTCATAAGTTAACGCTTTCTCAACATCTTTAAGTCCTGAAACGTTCTTAACCTCAACCCTCTGCCCGCCTTTAATACTAATATTACAATCACTCTTGATAGTGTAATCACCAGGTTCAAACACCCCAAGGTGCTCTAGGATACTAAGCAGTGAGCGGAGATAATCCCTTGCCCCCTCAGGGCTCCGAAGGTCAGGCTCAGTCACTACTTCAATAAGCGGCGTGCCGCTGCGGTTATAATCAACCTTTACGTAATCACTTGACCTTATATCACCGCCAGCGTGTACCAGGCGGGCAGGGTCCTCCTCCATATGAACCCGCCTAATCCTAATAACCCTGGCATTAACCTTTAACTTTCCTTTAAAACCAAGAGGGGTGTCATACTGGGTTATCTGGTAATTCTTACTCATATCAGGATAAAAGTAACTCTTCCGGTCCCAGGTCATCCGCTTATTAATCTCACAGTTAAGCGCTAGGGCAACGCTTAAAGCCTTGTTAACAACCTCCCTGTTTATCCGCGGCTTTGAGCCGGGAGCGCCAATGCAGACCTCACAAGTGCGGGTGTTAGGCTCATCACTGCCCTTAGTAGGGCACTGGCAGAACATCTTTGACTTAGTGTTCAACTGAATATGAGTCTCCAACCCTATAATCACGTCTTTACTCATTAAAAGCACCTCCCAAGCTAATTACTTTCTTCTCCTCCAAATGGTTGGCAATCAAGTGCATCCCCACCGGCATGCCCCTTAACTCGCCGCAAGGGGTGCTGAGATGCGGCACGCCTGCAAGGTTAGGACCCACGGTTAATAAGTCCATCTTATAAGCCTCAAGAGGTGATAACTCTTCAACCTCTTCAAAACGAGGAGCAATCACCGGCATGGTCGGCGCTGCCAGAGCGTCAACCCTCTTAAAAGCCTTTTTAAAATCATTAATCACCAGCGTCCTCACCTTCATCGCCTTTAAGTAATACTTGCTTCGGTAGCCGCTCATCCTCGCATAAGTGCCGAGTATTATCCGTCTCTTGGCTTCTGAGCCGAAACCAACCGACCGAACGCGCGAGAAGTACTCATTAAAACCCTCCTTTTTCAAAGGCAGTTCAAGCCCGTACCTCATGCCGCAGAACTTAGCCAGGTTAGTTGAAACCTCGCTCATAGCTGCAATGTAATAAGAAGGCAGCGAGTACTTAGTCATGTCAAGGCTAACCTCTCTTACCTTAACCCCTTTACTCTCCAGCTTCTTTATTCCCTTCCACACAAGGTCGCTCACCTCTTTTGCAACGCCTTTCCCAAAGTACTCCTTTGGCACTCCAAGCTTCATGCCCTTAACACTCTTAGTCATAGTATAATCAGGCACTTTCTCTTTCCTTGAAGTCATATCGCGTTCATCAAAGCCTGAGATAACATTCATCATCAAAGCAATATCACTAATTGATTTGGCCATAACACCAATCTTGTCCAAGCTGTTAGCATAATCTAACAACCCATGCCTTGAGACTCTGCCATAAGTCGGGGTTAAGCCATGAACCCCGCAGAAACTAGCTGGAGAGGATATGCTGCCGCCAGTTGATTCAGCAATCGCTATGTGAGGGGCGTCAAGCGCTCTAGTCACCACTGCTGCCCCGCCGCTCGAGCCGCCAGTAACCCTATTCTTATCACACGGGTTCTTAGGCACCTTATAAGCACAATTAGTGCTGAAACCTCCAAGCCCAAACTCGTCCATGCAGGTCTTGCCAATGATAACGCCGCCTTCATCCTTAATCCTCTTAATAACAGTGGCGTCAAAGGTTGGCTTATAATCCTTTAATATTTTTGACCCGCCAGTTGTTTGAACACCCTTGGTGCATAAAGCGTCCTTAACACTGACTGGCACGCCGTATAATCGTCCCTTAGGAAGATTCTCTAATTGTTTCAGCGCCTCCTCTTCGCATAAAGTTATAAAACAGTCATACTCCTGGTTAATCCTCTTCAAATCCTTGAATAATTTAACATAAAAATCCTCAAGCCCTGCTTTTCCTTTCTTCGCCTTCTTAACAAACTCGCCTACAATCATACACTCTTAGGCCCTTTAAAGAAACCGTCCTCCTTGTGACTAGTATTACTTAATGACTCTTCCTGGGACAAGCACTCGCCCGGCTCGTCATCCCGGAAAACATTCTCAGTCTTTAATGGATGGAAACTAGGCTCCACGTCCTTAGTATCAACTTTCTCCAATTCATCAAACCATTTAATAACGTCGCTTAATTGTGAAGTGAACTTCTCCACCTCATCCTTAGTTAAGTCTAAGCGGGCAACAGCCGCCACCCTCCTAACTAGCTCCTCAGTAACCATTATAAATAAATCAAGAAGGGGTGTTTTAAAAGATTTACCTTAGTACCAAATAGTTTATAAGTCAGCAATCAGAGGAGATTGTTCAATGGAGGACTATTTAACTGTTAAGGTGCCCCACTTCACTCACCACGCTTATGGCAGCCCTTACTTTAGGGGTGAGCTAAAAAACGTTCAACCAAGAGATGTGATAGCATTAGAGGGGTACTGCGAGTTTAAAGAGTTATACCTCAAATTTCTTAATAAAAAAATAAACTTCAAGACATTAGAGGATAATTATGTTAAAGGTATTGAATCAATAGACCCGGGTGTCAGGGAGAGAGTGCCTCAACTAGGCATCCCTAATGTTTTTGGTTTCATCTTAGAAGAATTAAAAGGTAAGAAATTCTTAGAGCTTGAGATGATGGAGGATTACGACTTTGATAAAAGAGACCTAACACAGCGCAACATCATCATGTTCAAGAACCTTGGGTCAATAATTGATAAGCACTATAAAGAGACCAACAGCATAATATGCTTAACAGCTTTTGGCCACTCAATCTCCTTAAAAGGCAATATTGGCAGCGGTAATAAACTTGACTTAACAAACTATACTAACCTAGCATTTAAAGAAAAAAGAAGAGTAAAGGGGGATAACGCTTCTTTTGAATTAGTATTTTCCCTTCTTTAGCTTTTCAACTAACCTATTACCTAATAGGTAAATAAACTCGAGATTAATCTTATTCTTAGGCTGGCTTGCTGAGGCCGCGATGTTGCTCACTGCTGAAACAACCATGTTATCATATGGTTTCTTATTATTCAACCAGTAAGCAGCAACACCTGCTTCATCAACTAGCTTGCTTTCAAGCTGGTAGTTCTCTATGTAAGGCTTTGCATTACTAAGCGGCATTTCTGATAAGACCCTGACATGCTTCTCAGCCCCTCCAACATTAATCTTAACTGTCGGCACGCTGATTAATTCCTCAAGGTTCTTCTCATCAAAGCCTGCCATGTCAAGCATGCTGCCAACAAGGTAAGTTTTAAGCACTAACTTCTCCTTGCCAGCTAATGAGCCGTCAACTCCCTTGTAAAGCAAGTCCTTCATGTTCCTTAAGGTCTTGTTCTTATAAGCAAAATCCATTACTTCACTAGCAGCCCTGCCAAGCAGCTCCTTAGCATTAACTCCCTCAATATTAAATGAATCAAATAAGTTGATAACATCTGGCAGGTAGTCATTAATTGACTTACCCATTGCAATAACATCCTGGTCCCCATAAGCCCCGGTTTTAGAAGACATCTTAGTGTTAGCCCAGCCAGCAGGCTTGCTAATTAACTCTTTAACATAAACGTTATAGTCTTTTACTTCACCTGAGTAAGGCTTGCTCATTAAATTAATGAATTCATAAGGGTTCTTAATCATTATTAAATGCTTAAAATTCTCGGCATTAACTCTAGCATCAGATGTTAGGTTCCAGCCACGCTTTCCAGCCATTTTTCCATACTTCATTTTCAAGAATGACTTCTCAACCCCGTTCTTCTGAACTAAATCCGGAGTAAGATCTAAGTCGCCAAATAATTGGATTAGCATCTCATTATCAATGTACTTACTGCCAAAACCCGCTATTCCATTCTTTTTCTTTTCAAGAACACTAGTATCTGCTTGATTATAATCCCATTTCTTCTCAGCTTCCTTCATCTTAATATGCATCTTTAACTCTTTTAATGCTTCATCACTAGTTACGTTCCACTTTGATTTGATAAATTTTCTAACATTAGGGCTCTTAGCAGTCTCTTTAATCAACTTCTTCTGCTTTTTCCACTGTTTATAAGAATCTTCAGGACTATCTTTATGATTTTTATTATTCCAAAGATTTATCATTTTACTAACTTTACTCATGCGTTTTAGAATTATACTTAGTCTTTATAAATTTTTCTATTTGTTGTCACTATTAAGTAGTTAATTTATCTTCTTCTATGTCTTCTGGCTTAAAATGCTTGCCGTGACCAGGCAATACTAATTCAAAATCCAACCCTAACAGCAGGGTAACCGCATTCTCCATGAAGTCAGGCACGCTCTCAGGGAAGTCAGTCCTGCCAATCCCGTCCTTAAAAATTGTGTCACCGCTGAAAAGAATCTTATTCCCCCCATCCCAGAACGCAACACTCCCCCTGGTATGAGCCGGCACCTCAATCACCTCTAATTTATACTTGCCAGTGTCAATCACAGTCTTACCCTCATACAAACCCTTAAACTGCTTGCCAACCTCAACCCCGTTCTTATTCAACAACTCTACCTCTTTTAATGAGATGAAAACCTGGCACTCAGGGTTCCGGCTCATAACAGCACCCAAGTACTTAATATGGTCCTCATGGCCGTGAGTTAATAATATAACGTCAACCTTTCCCTGATAGTCAAAGCCAGCGTCCACTAATAACTTAACCTTATCATCAATATAATAAGTGTTGCACTCGCCTTTAAACAAGCTAATCTTATCAGCCACTTCCATAAAAGAATCTGAGTTACGTCTTTCTTTTAAGGTTTTCTGAAAAACCATAAATCAACTTGCTGAGCAGCTCTTAGTTTCTCATGGTGTTTGAACTTATGCGGCAGTGAGAACTTACGCGTGGATATTAACAAAGGCTCAAAGCCATTCTCTTCTGCAAAACCCTTAACCCACTCACGGGTCTTAGAAGTGTGAATTGAGTACACGCGCTCGCATAACGAGAAAGCCTTTTCAAGAAACACGCGGTCATTCTTCCCTCCTTTAACCATGAACGGAGGATTCATCACCACTGTATGGCAGAAACCCTTAACCTTGCCAATATCTGTTTCAAAAACAATAATGTTAACCCCTAATTCCTGAGCGTTCATCACCGCGACCTTAATAGCCTCAGAGTCAATGTCAAAACCAGTCACCTCAGCCCCCAGCAAGGAAGCGCCAATTGATAACATGCCAGTGCCGCACCCAAGATCAAAAACTATCCTGCCTTCAAGGTCATAATTCATGTAAGCAGTCCATAATAACTCGCTGGCAATAGCCGGCGGAGTCACGTACTGCCTGAGAGATAATTTTGGTTGTACAAAACCCTTGACCTTGCTTAACTTTCTTGCCAGCTCTGACCTTGAACTAATCATTTAATCATCTCCTTAACAAGCTTATTCACTTTTGAGCCCTCAGCCCTGCCGCCAACCCTGCTCATAACCAACCCCATGTACTGCTTAACACTCAAGCCCTTATTATCAGCTATTACTTCCTTTATTATATTCTTTAAATCCTTATCACTTAACACCCTGTACTCCCCTAATAAGTCAGTTACTTTTAGTTCAGGCGAATCGCATAAATCTGACATTATTTCCGGGACCGCGCCCCATACTAATTCATCTTTATACAAGAGTGACGCCAGCTCTCTGAAGTGCTCTTCACTTAATATGTTAACATCCTTAGCGTAGCGCTTCTTAACCTCTTTAGGAATCGTAACTAATAACCTAGCAATCCTCACCGGCTCAAGATTTAACTCATTAACCAACTCCCTGAACAAGCCTAGCCTGGGGCTTAATACTAACTCTTTAATCAAGGCTTTAGTGAGGTCATGCCCTTTTAACTCTTTTAACCGCTCCTCTTTTGACTCAATACCCGGGACATCCCTTAACAACTTCTTAGTAATCCTTATATGAGGAACATCAGTCTCAGGGTACATGCGGGCTCCTCCCGGCAGTGGGCGGGCGTACACACTCGCAGCATCTTTTGAAGCCACCCGTGTCTCCTCAGGCACCTCGTCATTCAATAAGTAAGCCCTGTCCATCACTGCTTTAACAGCGTTATTAACTGTCTCGTCCTCATCACCTGCTATTACCAATAATAAATCATCACCTTTTAATCCCAGTTCGTTGCGCGCCTCTGAGAACTCAGTTGTTAACTCATACTTCTTTAAATCCTCATCATCATGCATTAAACCTTTAACCCCGTACGCCCGCGCGTAGTCAGCTAACTCACTGCCAAGCGTTTTAACAGGGTTTAGTTTTCTTTTGAACAAGCCTTTAAAACCCGGGAGAACTAAGCCCATGACTAGTTTCTTTTTCTTAAACATCCTTGACTCTTCAAAGAACTCGGTGACATTAACCCTTCGCAGCTTATAACCAGTTAACTCTTTCTTCAACGCTATCAATGACTCCTGCCGCTCAACTTCATTCTTAACTAGTTGCGGAAGGTCACTTAGTTCCTGGAATCCTTTTATCTCAACCCTCGCCCCACCCCTTACTGACACGTTAACGTCCTGCCTGATGCTACCAATTCCCCGCTGAGCCCTGCCAGTTAATCTTAATAATTCTCCTAAGTACCGTGCTGCCTCATAAGCCTGCTCAGGCGACTTGATATCCGGGTGCGTGCCTATCTCAATTAACGGCACACCAAGCCCGCTCAAGTCATAAGTAGTGCCCTTACTACCCCTCTTAATTATCCTGGCTGATTCTTCCTCTAACTCCAAATCCTTCACTCTTACTTCACCCTCAGATGTTGGTATCACTGATTTATCCGTGCCTAAGCCCACGACCATTGTGCGCTGGAAACCGCCAGTATTAGAGCCGTCAATAACTGTTTTTCTCATAACATGCAACTCGTCAGGGATGAACATCTCTAAGTGCTTGGCCACTCTCAACGCTGTCTTCAACGCTTCACTGTTAACCCTGTGCGGTGGCTCGCTGTCACTCTCAACCAGGCAGGCGCTGTCGCCTTTAACTAAGTAAGTGAATTCTTTTTTCCTCAGGTTTTCAAAAACCACTGCCCGGTCCAGCTCGCCTGTCTCGCCCACTGCCGGGTGTAGTATTCTTTTAAACTTCCTTACAACCTCTTCATCACTCATAGTCCCATCGCAGTTGCAGAACAACTTGTTAGAACAGATACGCTGGTGAATCTCTAAACCGCACTTCATAAAACTTCACTTCGCTCTGTGAACTCGCCCGCAATGCTAGTATTAATTAATCTCTTTGCTTCTTCTTTGTTCTTAGCATTTCCTAGCACCCATATCATCTTGGCATAAGCTGCCTCAGGGGTCATGTTCAAATAATTGCCTAATACTCCTATCTTCAGCAGGTCCCTTCCTGTCTCGTAAACATTCATATCCACCCTGCCGTCAATTGCCTGAGAAGTCATTAGTATTAAGCCCTTAAACTTTTTCAAAGCAGATAATACTTTTTTATTCTGAGCAGAGGACTTCACCGGCACGTGGCCCAAACCAGTGCCCTCAAGCACTAAGCCTTTAAAACCCTTAAATGAGGATATTAGTTTAGGACTCATCCCTGGGTGAGCCTTAACTAAAGCCACTTTTGATTCAAAACCATTAACTAATTTTATCTTCCTGCTTGGATCTCGTCGAGCGTAGTCATCACGTAAAAACTCAGCCTCCAGTGAAGGGTAGTAAACCCTTACAAACGGCAGGACGCCGATGCTCTTGAAAGCGTCCCTGCGGCTTGAGTGATTCTTCCTAACCCTAGTTCCTTGATGCAGGACGCATGCGTCATCACTGAGTCCCTCGTGCATACAGACCATCACCTCTGCAATATCACTAATCGCTGCCTTGACAGCGCATGACAGGTTAACGTGTGTGTCGCAGGAAGCCCTGTCAGTTGAGCGTTGAGCACCAACTAATACAACAGGCACTGGCAGGTCTTGCAGCGCGTATGACAGGTAAGCGCTGGTATAATGCATCACGTCAGTCCCATGCATTATCACTACGCCGTCAGCTCCAGCTTTAACCTCTTTAGCCACTTCTTTTGCAATAATGTTCCACTGCTTTGGAGTCATGTTCTCTGATAATAATTGGAATAATACCCTGGCCTTAATATTAGCTAATTCACGAATAATTGGAGTAAAGGTTATTATCTCATCAGCAGTCATTGCCGGCTTAACAGCGCCAGTCCGGTAATCAACTTTAGAAGAGATAGTGCCGCCAGCTAATAGTATTGAGATACTCTTTTTCTTTTTATCATTCTTAGCTTTAACCTTAACTCTCTTAACCCGCCGAGGACCCTTTAACCGCTTAACCTTGTCAGGCTTTAACCCAATGTTATAACCATTACCTAGTTTCAAGACTAAGATGCCGCCGCTGGCACCTGCCCGGGGCATCAAGTGACCCTTGAATACTTCACCCTGGCTCTCAACCCTAACTTTATCACCAATCTTAACACTCTTTAGCAACTTCTTAACCTTGCCAGTATATTTCATTAAAGAATGATTAGAATCGTGTTTAATAAAAAGTTTTTCAAAAAAGAAACGCTTTTAAAGAGGGTCCCCTATTCTCTTGTTTTAATACTAAACTTACATGATAATAAGTTAACTAACGTGCCAGAAGCAATAAGGAAGAAACTGCCTAACTGCGAAATCATTATCTAATCAAACCAGCAAGCATAACTCAATAATTTTCTTTTTGGGATAGAACACTTTTTCTTTCTTAAAGAAAAAGATTCTAGTCAAACCAGCCGATGATTCGCTCAATAATACCACGGTTAGGGAACCGCTGACCAGTGACTTCCTCCATGACCCGCTTAAAAGCCCTGGAAGGACGAGTCCTGCCAAAAACGTGAATAAAAGGCACCTTCTTATCAACACTGCGGGTAACAGCGTCATCAAAAGGGATAACACCAAGAATCGGTGCGTTAAGAGCCTCCTTAATCTTAGCAACCTCTTCAGGCTCAACCTCAGCCTTATTAATAATAACACCAGCAACCTTCTTCTTTTTCTTCTTCAAGAAACTAATAGTCCGCTTAGCCTCCAGAAGTGCAGCCCACTCAGGGTTAGTGACAACTATTGCCTCATCAATAGCCTTAATCATAGAAGTAGTCTCATCACTAAGCGTTGGCGGGCAGTCAAGCAGCACGTAATCAACGTACTCGCCTAAGTAATCAATAACCCTCTTCATCTTCTTAGGGTCAGCGTCAATATCCTTATTAAAAGTGCTTGAAGGAATAATCTTCAAACCACTAGGATGAGCATAGATAGCGTCAGTAACGTCAGCCTTGCCCTTCAACACGTCATTAAGCGTCACTGGGAAGCGATAAGCACCAAGGTTCAAACCAAGGTTAGAACTAGTAGTGTTAGCGTCAATAGCCACCACGTTATTACCATAATCCCAAGCCAGGCTGGCGCCCATGTTAGCAGTGACAGTGGTCTTGCCAACCCCTCCCTTACCGCTTAAGACGCCGATAACGCGGGTCAACCGTAAACCCTCCGGCCGCTGTCAGTCTGGGGAACAGCCTCGCACTCATCATCCAACAAGATGTTCTCCAACTCCTCTTTACGCTTCTTAGAACTAAGGCTACGCTTCTTCAACTTCTTCTTCTTAACCTTACGAGTAGCCTCCTCCAAAAAGGAATCAAAATCCATAACAATTCTTTAACCCGGCTACCTTATAAATATTATTGAAGCAGAGGAGTAATATCTAATAACTTATTAACCGCTTACGCTACTCAATTAACCTTTAAAAAAAAAAGAATAGAATTCAATAGATTACACTATTGAAATCATAAACGTCAATAAAGGTCTTCTTAAACTCCTCTTCTAACTCCTCAGGGATTAACAAGGATACGCTCTCCATCAAGCAATGCCTGCAAAGAGGAAAATCCTTGCTGGTATTACCACTCAAGCCCTTATAACCCCTAATCATCTGTTCAACCCTGCGTTTAATGCCCCCAACTTGCTGAACACCTTTACTGTGGAGCCATTGCAGGGAAACCCCTAGAAGCTCATCTAGCTTATTCCCCTCCAGGGGGGAGTTCAAAACCCAATTACACCTTAAACAAGTTGGCATTTCAATAATTCACCTCGAAAAAATTTTTCAAGAAAAAAACGCGAATCAATGAATCAGTGCCTAATGGTATATACATACCAGTAGGTAGGCAAGGCCTTAATAGTACCTAAACCTACACCGATTATTCGCATGAGTAATATATCACAATCAACACTTAAATAGTTATGTCACAAAAAACTAGTGACAAGGTCATCAAGCGATATTCCAAGCTCTTCATAGAACCTGCCAAAGCGGTCAATAAAACCAACAGCCTGTTGCCTAACAGAGTTTTTTACATGAGGCTCTGACCCGGGGTAGTATTCAATGACTCTATTTAAAAAACTAAGTTGAGCCTCAATATCAATAAAAGGGTTAAACAAGGTAATATTATAATCAGCGCAGCCACGGTAATAACACTCAGCACCACCCTCTGAACTGTCATAAACATCACAGTTAATACAACCCCTGATTTTTATGAAATAAGGAAGCATGATTAAAGAAAAAAATAGACACTATTATAATTTAAACACTTAGATACTCAAACCAATATTTCAAGTGGAGATTACCAGAATCATTAAAAAACAGGTTTTCATAGACACAGGTTCCACATGAAATGCTTCTTTTTAACCCTTCTTTCGTATGGAAGGGGGTTTAGGACAGAACATTTGTACAGGAAAGCACAATTTTATATATAAGGATAGGGAGTTTCTTTAAGAAACACCAGGAAAAAACTGGTAAAAAAAAAGGAGGGTTAAAAACACAATGGACTTTATCATTGAAAATGCACTAAAACAATATCCAGAAAAAAGCATTGAAAAAGGCTTGGAAGGACAAGCAAGAATTAAAGTGTTTGGACTAGGAGGCGGGGGCTGTAACACAATTAATTGGCTGTACAAAAAAGGTATTAAGGGCGCTGAAGTAATTGCAATCAATACCGATCAACAGCACCTCGAAATAACAGACGCCGACGATAAGATACTAATAGGCAGAGAATTAACGAGGGGCTTAGGTGCAGGCGGCGACCCAGAAATTGGCAAGAAAGCGGTCGAAGAGTCCCGCACTGAAATCAGAGAGTTACTGAAAAACACTGACATGCTATTTGTCCTTACAGGTATGGGCGGAGGAACCGGTACAGGTTCAATACCAGAGATTGCTAAAATGGCAAAGGATATGGAAGTCATAACCATTGGTTGTGTAACCATGCCGTTTGACATTGAAAGAGCAAGAGTGGATAAAGCAGAGATTGGCTTAAGCAAGTTAAGACAATCATGCAACAGCGTTATCGTAATTGATAACAACCGCTTAGTAGCACTGGCAGGCAACCTGCCTGTAAACCAAGCATTTGCAGTGGCTAACGAATTAGTGTCTACCATGATTAAATCAATTGTTGAAACAATAGCTCTACCAAGCCTAGTCAATCTTGACTTTGCAGACGTTAAAGCAATAATGACGCACGGAAACGTTTGCAGCATGGGTGTTGGCAGCAGTTCAACCGAGAACCGAGTTACAGAAGCAGTGAAGAAAGCGATGAGCAACCCATTACTAGAAATAGACTATAATGGAGCAACAGGCGCCTTGATTCACATAACTGGAGGCGAGGATATGACGTTGGAAGAAGTCAACATGGTTGGAGAGCTAATAACTCAACACCTTGACCCCGACGCAATGATTATGTGGGGCGCAAGGATAGATGAAGCAATGGAAGGCAAGATTCGCGTTATGCTTATAGCCACGGGCGTTAAGTCGCCGTGGATTATAGGTCCTGATAAGATTGAAATGCTTAATCAGGAAAAAAGTGCCCAAGAATTCAGCCAAGTGAATAAAGAATTAGGAATTAACATGCTAAGTTGAGGAAGGAATCCGCTTCTGCATCAAACCCCCCATGAAAGGGTTCCTCCTCTTCTTAATTTTTTTTATTATTTTAATCAAATTTTTATGTAGTGCTTACCACCTATTGTGTAAACAAGTTTATTAAAAGAATCCTCAACCTCATCAGGGTTTATCTCGCCGTCAATCACTAATGACAAATCAATATATGATTTAATCAGAGCCATATACTTCCTTGACTCCAATACGCCCAATCCCTGAGGGATTAATGAATTATCATCCTTAACCGCCTTTTTACCTACCATAAAAACAAGAAATCTGGAACTCTTTTTATAAACTTTACTCTAAGTGTGTTTCCCGCGGCTTCTTTTTAACCCATTTAGCACCATACTTTTCAAAGTGAGTGACGTTCTTAAGGTCCATCCGGTAAGGTACTGGCGGCTCCTCACCAGGGTAG
The DNA here is from genome assembly GCA_014729335.1 of archaeon. GTDB lineage: Archaea > Nanobdellota > Nanobdellia > WJKC01 > WJKC01 > WJKC01. Next base: position 20,092 of record WJKC01000038.1, read on the forward strand.
CCCATAGCTATTATACTAAAAACCCTTTTATCATCAGGGATTTTAAGCAACCGCTTAACCTTTGACTCATCATACAAGCCGACATGGGTTCCCTGCAAACCCTTGCTAGTTAAGTACAAGAGCATGTTCTGCATAGCAGCGCCGGCGCTGATAGTAGCGTAGAACTCAGCCCGGTCCTTAAACTTTAACCTCAACTTATTAATATCACTAACCATCACAACAATAACTGGCGCGTGAGCAACCCATACCTGGTCAAAAACAGCGCTCACCATCTCCTTCTTTAAATCACCACCCCTAACAATAATGAACTCCTTATCCTGGACATTACCAGCACTAGGAGCCCAGAGACCAGCCTCCAAGGTCTTAAGAATCTTTTTCTCAGGCACTTTACGATGAGTGAAACGCCTGATGCTTCGCCTCTTCTTAATAGCGTCACTTAATTTCATGGAATAGATTAAAAAGCTAGCATATTATAAAAGTTATTATGAAGTATAAACCAATTGCTGAAGTGCTCAGCAAGTTGGAATCCACTACTAAAAGATTAGAAATGACTAAGATACTAACAGACTTCCTTAAAAATGTTGACAAGGAAGACCTTGAGAAAGTCATCCTGCTGCTTATGGGAACCATATTCCCAGAGCATAGTGAGGAAACAATAGGAGTGGCTGATAAATTAATGATAAAAGTGATAAACAAAGCATCAGGCAGCGATGAAAAAGAGATAACCAAGATGTGGAAGGACACCGGCGACCTGGGAGAGGTAGCTGAGGAGTTAATGAAAGAACGGAAGCAGTCAACCCTGTCAAAAGATGAACTAACTGTTAAAAAAGTATTTAATAATCTTGAAAAAGTATCACGGGCAGAGGGTAAAGGGAGCGTGAGTGATAAAGTATCCCTGATAAGCGAGTTATTAACTAACGCTGAACCGCTTGAGGCAAAATACCTCACTAGGACAGTGCTTGGAACACTAAGGGTTGGTGTTGGCAGAGGAACTATAAGAAACGCTATTAGTGAAACATTTAACTGCGACAAGAAACTAGTGGAGAAAGCGTATAACCTGACAGCTGATTATTCAAAAGTGGTTTCAATAGCAGCTGGCAAAGGGGATAAGGGTTTGAAAAAAGTTGGATTAGATATTGGGCGCCCGGCAAAGTCAATGCTCTACCAAAAAGAGGAAAGCATCAAGGATGGTTTTGAAAGAGTTGGCAGACCCGCTGCCATACAATACAAGTATGATGGTCTAAGAATGCAGGTTCATAAAAAAAATGATGAAGTTAAACTCTATACTCGACGGCTGGACGAGGTTACTAAGATGTTCCCAGAAGTAGTGAAAGCTGTTAAGCAGAACGTTAAGCAGGACTGCGTGCTTGACGCTGAAGGCGTTGGCTACCATCCTAAAAAGAAGTCATACAAGCCCTTCCAAGAGATTAGCAAACGGATAAAAAGGAAGTATGACATAGAAAAACTAGCAGAGGAAACACCGGTAGTATTATACATCTTTGACATATTAAACTACAATGGTGAAAGCTGCCTAGGAAAACCCTATAAAGAACGATTAAAGATTCTTAAAAAATCAGTTAATGAAAAGAAATGGAGCATTGAATTAGCCAATCAATTAATAACTAATGAAGAAGGAGAAGCCCAAGAGTTCTATGATGAAGCGCTAAAAAAGGACCAGGAGGGAGTAATCATGAAGAACCTGGAAGCACCTTACAAGCCAGGCTCCAGGGTTGGCTACGGAGTTAAGATTAAACCAATAATGGAGCCGTTAGACCTTACAATAACTGGCGCAACCTGGGGTAAAGGCAGGCGTTCCAACTGGCTGAGCAGCTTCGTACTATCATGCAAAAAAGAAGAAGGATACCTAGAGATAGGCAAGCTGGGCACTGGTCTAAGCGACGAGCAGTTCAAAGAAGTCACTAAGAAACTAAAGCCATTAATAACTAAAGAAGAGGGGAAAGAAGTAAGTGTCAAGCCTGAAATAATAATAGAAGTAGCTTACGAGGAGATACAGAAAAGCCCTACTTACTCATCAGGCTACGCCCTACGTTTCCCAAGGCTGATAAGGTTCAGGCCGGATAAGGAAGAGCCTGACTCGCTTGAAAGAGTTAAGAAGATATACAAGGAACAGTCAAAGAAATAGAAAGGTTTTTAAACCACTCGTTGCAGTTCTTAATTAATAAAAAATTATAAATAGTGAGTGTCATTAATGAGTAGTAAAGAGGTTAGAAAATAATGGTTATGAGTAAGGAACTGATAAATAATCTAAAAGGGATATTTGACTTAAACCAGTACGAGGTGGATATCTGGGTTCACTTGCTCAGTAAAGGAGTAAGCACTGCTGGTGAACTAAGCACTATCAGCAACGTTCCAAGATCAAGAGCTTACGATGTTCTTGAAAGCCTTGAGAAGAAAGGATTCGTGGTCATCAAGATTGGCAAGCCAATACAGTACATCGCGGTTCCGCCAGAAGAAGTTATTAACCGGGTGCAGAAAAGAATAGAGAACGCTGCCCAGAACAGGGTTAAGAGGTTAAGCAAACTAAAAGATTCTGAGATGCTTGAACAATTAAACAAGCTTTATAATAAAGGAATCAAGACTTACAGCCCGACAGAGTTGTCAGGCGCTTTCAAAGGCAGGCAGAACATATATGACAAGATGGAGTCAATGATTAGGAAAGCACAGGACAGTGTTAAAATATTCTCAACAGAAGAGGGAAGCATTCAACTAAACGCTTTAAAAAACGCTATTAAAAAAGCTCATAAAAGAGGAATCAAGATACAAGTTAACGCGCCACTAACAGATAAGAATAAAGAGGTTATTGAAAAACTAAACCCCTTTATTGAATTTAATGATAAAACAGGTACTAACGCCCGATACTGCATTGCTGATGACAAGCAGGCATTAATGCTTTTACTAAATGATGACGAGGCTCACCCAAACTATGATGTAGGCATATGGGTTAACAGCAAGTCAATCAGCAAAGTACTAGGCAATAATTAAACACTTTTTAATAAACCGCCAACCCGCTTCCTGCCAGCACTAATAATGAAAGGCGCTAGTTTAGGGCCCTGGCTCTTGGATAAAATCACCTGATAAGCTGCCTTAAAGAATTTTTTAACCCCAACGCTCTTAGCTAACTCAAACACTTTCTTATTCAAGGAGTCAAGACTTGGTTTCTCTTTCAATAAGTAATCACCCAGCGCCCTCAACGCCTTCTTAACTTTTGAATCTATTTTTAAACTAGGAACAGTCTCATTAACCACTAACCGGTACTTCTCAGGAGCATAATCCCCAACCCATTTAGCAGCCCTCTCCAATAATGATTTAACACGTGGCTCATCACCCTCACTTACCTTCTCAAGCTTCTTAACCCGATTAACCCACTTTTTCTTATCAGCTGTCTGAGCAATCAAGGCAGCTGTCCTGAAACTCAGCTGTAAAGGCATGGAACCAGGCGGGTCAAGGTTGCTTAATTCATAAATCCTCTTAAGATTAGCTGCCCGCTTATCTGACAAGCCCTCAGCCTTATCATAATAAGCTGCCTCGCAGCGGTAAAAATCATCATAAATCTTCAGAACGTCCTCGTCAAAGGATATGGTAAAGTCAGCAGTTGGTCTATTACCAACAAACAAGTACCTTAGTACTTCAGGCAGGTAAACTTCAAGAGCGTCTGACACAAATACAACATTGCCCTTTGAAGCACTCATCTTGCCAGCCCCTCCCTTGCGCCCAATCAAGCCGTACATGAAACCATAAGGCGGCTGCTCACCAAACACTTCCTTAACAATCTCAACACCAGTAGTCCTTGAACTCCCCTCAACCATGTGCTCTTTACCAGCTGGTTCAAAATCAACACCATGATAAGCCCACCTCATAGGCCAGTCAACCCGCCACTTAAGCTTCACAAGACCCTTTTCTCTGAAATCAATAGCGTCACTATAACCACAGTCACACTCATAAGCCAGGCCGTAATCACCATCATAACCAGTTATCCTAGTGGAATCCTTCAGGCATTTCTCGCAGTAAAGAAATATTGGCTGCCATTTATCAGAAAGAGGCTTGGAACGGTACTTATTAAGCACCCTCTTAATCTCATCAATTTTATTTAACGCCTTTTTGATAGCGTCAGCGTAGACGCAGTCCCTGTAAAACTCATGCTGGCGCATGTATTCAGGCTTAATCCCTGTCTGAGCCACTTCCTGCTCAAGCCTTGTCATCCAGTGCTCAGCCCATGATTCATGACAGCCCCATGGATCAACCACGTCGCATACAGGCTTGCCAATCTCCTCTTTCATCAAAGAACGCTTATTCCCGGGCACCTCAGCAGGCACTTTCCTGAAACGGTCATAACTATCCCATGAATAAATAAAACGAACACTTTTGCCCTTCTCTTTTAAAGCCCTCACTATCAAGTCGACAGTTATTATCTCACGGAAATTACCAATATGCTTAGGGCCTGAAGGAGTGATGCCTGCAGCGCACACGTAAGAATCCTTGTCATCGCGCTTGCTGATAACCCTTTCAGCCTCCTGGTCAGCCCAGAACAACTCACTGCTCATTAGAAACTAACATTAACTTAAAACTTATAAAAGCTTCTTCAGAAGAATTTATAACTATTTAGCAGTTCAGTCAATAATCATGAGCGAGTTAATTGCGGCAATCATCTTATACGGGGTGATAGGGTTAATCATCTACCTGAAGCGCGATAAGTTTGAGTGGCTGCAGGGAGTAATCTTTGCTTACCGCAGCAAGAAACCATTAAAATGGATGGATAAACTGCGACCAAAAAGTTTCATCTGGAAGGTATTCAGCACTATCTGCATCCCACTAGGCTTCTACTTCATGCCCCAGCTAGTATACTTGCTGGCTGATAAAGCGATTAACATTATTCTCAACCCAGGAGAGACAGCTGGCGTGGCACTCGCAATCCCTGGAGTCAGAATCCCTGGCAGCCCCATCTACATACCATTATTCTACGGCATAATCTCAATAGCAGTGCTGGCACTAGTCCACGAGATGGCTCACGGCATCATTGGCAAAGGCGAGGGAATAAGCCTTAAGAGCTCTGGGTTCGGCATGTTCTTAATCTTCCCCTTATTCTTTGTTGAACCAGACCAGGAGTCAATGAAAAACACCAGCCGCTTATCAAGACTAAGGATGCTGAGCGCTGGGCCCGGCTCAAACGTCATATTATCCTTCATATTATTAACCCTTTTATCAACCACTTTCATGCCCTTCTTCACTAATAACACTGTTATTGAAGGAGTAAGGATTACCAGCGTGGTTAATGACTACCCTGCTGCTAAGGCAAACATCACACAAGGAGCGATTATTACAGGAGTTAATAATAAAACAATTAATAACCTAACCCACTTCTCAAGCACGCTTCAGGACTTCTCACCAGGCGATGAACTAGTGATTAACACCAAAAGTAATAATTACTCGCTAGTCGCCACCAACAACCCTAATAACAAGTCACTAGCTTACATAGGAGTCTTCCTAAGGGACGAGGTTAGTTACTCAGCAAGAGCCAAAGCTGTTTACGGCGAGTTCTTCCTGGGCTTATTAAGGATTATCTATGACTTATTATTATGGGTCGGTTTCCTTAACATGTCAGTCGGCGTGATGAACTTACTGCCAATATGGGGCTTGGACGGCTCCAGAATGCTGTACGACCTACTAACCTACGTTATGAGCAATAAGAAAGCAAGAGCAGTCACCAGCTTCCTATCAAGCCTGTGCATAGGATTATTAATCATTAACATCGCGCCGGTCTTCATCAACTTGTTTATTTAAAACGTGGGACAAAGCCGTTAGACTCATCAGTAACGTTAACCTTTTTTCCATCTGGCAGTGGTTTAAAAGCGTACTGTTTCCCGGTTTCCCCGTTCACTAAGTAAAGACTCTTATTAGTCGGGCTGTTAAGTAATTGAATCTGTTTCCCGTAAAAACTAAAGTAAGTGAAACCAGTGAAGTATTCTTGCAGTCTTTTTTTAAGACCTTCATACCTCTTTTCAAAATCTTCACTCCACTCATCAAAAACACTCTTTCTAGGAGTAATCTCTAACAGGAATTCATAAAGCTCATCATCTTCAATCCGGCCAGAACCGTCTTTAATTAAATCACTTATATTCTTACCTCTATATTTTATCAGTTCCATTAAATACTGAATTAAATAAAATCTTTTATAAAAGTTTCGATTACCTCCTTTAAAAAGATATATATTATAAGAGTCATTAAACATAGAATACCATGAGACCAGTAACTTACTTAGCACTAATCAGGAAGAAACCAATCAAAGAGTTCCTAGTTGAAAAACTTGGCGAGGAAGCATTAATACTAATTGAAATCCTTTATAAAGCCAATAAGTTCGTCAGCGAGTTCACACTAGCTGAGCGCAGCGGCATATATGTTAACACTGTCAGGAGCTTAATGTACAAGTTATACGAACACAAGATAGTTAATTATAACCGACAGCGAGAAAAGACCAGGGGATGGTATATTTACTCATGGAAGCTTAACCCTGAGAAACTAGTGTCACATGTGATTAAACTAATAAGTGACAAGAAAAAAGAACTAGAGCACTCGCTTAGAACACAGTCAAAGGATGAGTACTTCTACTGCAAGAAGTGTGATGTTAAACTGCAATTTGCCGAGGCAATGGAGTATAACTTCTCATGCCCCCAGTGCTTTGAACAAATGACCGTCACCTCGCCAGTTAAAGAAAACAAGGAGATAAAACAACAAATTAATAAGATGGATAAGAAGATAACCAGGCTGGAAAAAGTTAAGAAGAGGCTTGAGTGGATGGAGGAGAAAAGACGTGAAAAAGAACGTAAGAGGCGGGCTAAGGAGGAAGCGGAGCGTAAAGCACTGGCAAAGAAAGGCATGTATTACTGCACCAAGTGCGACCACGCTCATAAAAAGAAAAGCAAGATAGGCAAGAAGCACAAAAAGCACGCTAAATAACTTGTTTGTATCTAACCCATTCTGCAAACTCTCTTACCCTGTTAAGAATTAATGGATTAAACAAACTTAACATTTTTTTATTAGTAAAAGAGTAGAACTTATCTGTAAAATCATTACTTATAACCTTATCTTTTAACTTCTTGTATTCTTTAAATAAATCCTTCCACTCCTGAAAAGCCTCATAACCAAGTTCATGAAGCTTAACTACCCCCTCCTTTTCTAACATAACCCCTCTTAAATCAAGCACGCCAGTAGGCAAGTAATGGTCAGGGATAAACATAGTCTTAGAGGACTCTACAAGGTTATCATCAAATTTTTCAATAAAATCATCAAGCCGTTTAACAAGCCCATCAGCACCCATTAAATAATACTAGACTGCTTAACTAATTTAAATTTTTTGAAAAAATTAACCCCAGCAGTGCTAAAGTTAGTCCCGCCAGTA
>WJKC01000039.1 GCA_014729335.1 archaeon
ACCTTATCCTTATACTTATTAGTTAAAGGCATCCCGCTTACGTGAACATGATAGTCTATCATCTCATTAATCTGATTTTAGAAATGGCTTTATAATATTTTCCTTTCCTTCTTCTTAGGCCTTAAGTACCTTCGGCCGCAGTGGCGACACTTGGTCTTGCCCTCTAACACTCTCATAGAGGTGCTCCTAATCTTATGCTTGCACTTGCGGCAGACGTAGATGTTAGTGAACAAGCGAGCCTGCGCCTCTTTGAACTTCTTAGCCATGTGAAATGATAGAGGTAAAGGTTTTTTAAAAGTTACGAAAATAACTAACTAAAAAAAACCTTCTTAAATGAGGGGGTCTCCCCCTCCTTGAGAGGTTTTTTAAAAGTTACTGTCTTCTAACTTTATTAATGAAGTATTATGACACTGCGTTGGTAAGCGTGCCTAAGTGGTACGGCTACACCGGCAACCTGGAGCCAGTAGTGATAACAGCAAATAATTACTCAGCACTAAGAAAGAAGTCAAAGAATAAAGGCTTCATAGTACTGAAACACCCTTCTAAGAAGGTTTTCAGGAAAGCGGTTGAGAAATCACTAGTGGACGCGGTGCTGCCAGACAGGCTGAGGGGTCATGACTACTTCCATCATAAAAAAACCCTGCTAAACAACGTCACTGCAAAGCTAATGAGTAAAAACAAGGTGAGCTTGTTATTCACTTTCAGGGAGTTAAGGAACCACAACAGTGAAGAAAGAGCCCTAATCTGGGGCAGGATGAGGCAGGAAGCATGGATATGCCTGAAAAAGAAAGTGCCCATTATAATCTCAAGCTGGGCTGAGAAAAAAGAAGAACTAGTGGGCGCCACTTCACTACTAGCAATGGGCGAGTTATTAGGGCTAAAACCAGAAGAGGCAAAACAATCCTTAAACCACGTTCAAAGAAAAATACTGGAAAGACTTAGTAGAGAATGAAACCCTCATCCATTAAACGCTGATAAATAGTGGTGCCCATTAATGAATCGGCAAACTCTTTAACACCCTTTAAAACTATATTAGAAACGCTGTCAATAAAATAATACATTAAGTCCTTGCAGATTAAATCATTATCATAGACCTTATCAACATAGTCGTTCAAGGTGGTGACTAAGTTAATACAAGTATTCAACCTTGATTCTATATTTGAATGCCTATTGCTAGGATTATAATAATCAATAAGCTCTGAAATAAAATGGTCAAAAAGACCTTTCTCAACCTCGTTATACCTGAAACTCTCAGGTATCCGATTATTAACAATCTTAAGATTATCATCAATCAACCTGGAAGCCAGGTACTGAGCAATAGATTCAAGCTCACTAACCTTCAAGTTATTAACAACTGGTTTTAATAAATCATTATTACGCATCAAGTACTCTGAGAACTTAACATAACCAGGGTACAAGCCGGTCATGTCCTCAACAATGCTATCAAGGCTTATATCATCCTGCTCGTCTTTATGCATGCGCAGCAACTCATTATTGATTATGCAATTCATCTTATCCTTCTTCATAGAATAAAAAACTAGGAGAAAAGTTATTTATAAGTTTTTTCAAAAAACCTACTGCTTATAAATGAGTGCTTAATTCATTAAAAACATGTTAGAACCAGCTCTGAGAGAGAAGAAGCGGTACATTATCATTGAAACAAGGAAAAAAAGAACTTACAAAGAGGTTAAGAGTAAACTTTATAAGGAATCGCTTGCGTTCTTAGGAGAGAAAGGAACAGGAGAAATGGGCTTAATATTCCTCCCTGAACACTGGAATGGAAAAAGGGGAGTAGTAAGAGTAAGTCATAAAAAGACAAGTGAGCTTAAAATGATAATAGGACTGATAAAAGGACTGAAAACAAAAACAATTAAAACAACAGGCTCATTAAAAAAAGCAAAAAAAATAATGGAGGAAAAATAAGATGCCGGCACTACCAACAAACATGTTAGGATATGACAGGGCAATAACCGTTTTCTCGCCTGACGGCAGGTTATTGCAAGTAGAGTACGCTCGTGAAACAGTTAAGAAAGGAGCAACAGTAGTGGGAGTGGTTGCTAAAGACAGCGTGGTATTCGTAGCAGAGAAAGTAATACCAACCAAGCTGATGATTCTAGAGAACACTCAGAAGATATTCCAGGTAGACTCGCATATAGCCGGCGCGGGTTCAGGATTACTGGGCGACGCCAGGGTATTAATTAAAAAAGCCCAGGACGAGGCAAGAAGCCACCAGTTAACCTATGATGAACCCATTGAGGTATCAACCCTTGTGAGCAGGGTCTGTGATTTCAAACAATTATACACGCAATACGGAGGCACGAGACCATTTGGTGTATCGTTATTAATTGGTGGTGTTGATTCAAAAGGAGCGCGTTTATTTGTCACCGAGCCAGCTGGCATATTCTTTGAATACAAAGCAATATCAATTGGTGAAAGAAGCTCTAACGTTAATAAGTACCTTGAGAAGAATTATAAGAAGAACATGAACACTAATGAAGCAATAAAACTAGCAATTAAAGCTTTAAAGAAAGTTTCTAAAGGAAAACTTGATGAGAACAAAATTGAAGTAGCCACTGTGAATAAGAAATTCAAACGCTACACTGCTCAGGAAATAGCCGGATACCTTAAAGATTCAAAAAAATAGCATGAGCATTTATCAACCAGAACAAAAACAAGGCGATGACTTCGTTATCAGCAGATTAAAAAAGAACGGGAAGAACTATGAAATAATCATTGACAGCGAGGAAGCTCTCAAAGTCAGGAAAGGAGAAGCAAGTGTTGAAGACGCGCTGCTGGTTCAGAAGATATTCAAGGACGCGCGTAAAGGCGACGTGCAAGGAGACCTAAAGGAAGCCTTTGGCACTAATGACGTGCTCGCAATAGCAAAAGAGATAATACTTAACGGCGACGTGCCAATAACACAGGAGTACCGTGATAAAATAATTGAACAAAAAAAGAACCAAGTACTAGAAGCACTATCAAAGAAAGCGGTTGACCCTGAAACTCACTACCCAATACCAAGACAGCGGGTGGAACTAGCTATTGAAAAGATAGGTTACAAGATTAGTTTTGAAAAAAGTGTTAAAGAACAAGTTAAGGAGTTAACTGATAAACTGCCAGAAGCAATGCCAGTAACATTCAAGGACATCAAAGTCATGATTACCTCACCACCACAATTCAGTGGTCAAACATTCAATGTTGTTAAGAAAACTGGCGAGGTAATATCACAAGAATACCAGCCTGACGGCTCGCTAATAATAAAATTAGAGATGCCGGCGGGCAGGAAGAAAGAATTAATTGATAAATTAAAAGGAATCAGTCATGGACTGATAAAAATAAAGGAGGAATAAAAAAAATATGACAAAAAACGGAATATTATTAGAAGAGCGAAGCGTTGTAATACCAGGTGAAACACTAGCCAAAGGCATGGATTACCTGCCAGGCCACGGCACTCACAGGGTTAAAGAAGAAGTAAGGTCTTCGCTGATAGGGTTATTAGATGTTAAAGGAAGTGTTTTAAAGATAATTCCTTTAAAAGGAGTCTATATCCCTAAAGAGGGTGACAAGGTTATTGGGCAAGTAACCGAGATTAGTCATAACAGTTGGAATATTGAAATCAACGCGCCTTTAACAGGCAACATGTACATTGCTGAAGCATCAAAATCATATATTGAGTCCGATGCTGACCTAAGCAGGTACTATGACGTTGGCGACTATGTATACGCGGAAGTTATTAGTGTTGGACGTGATAATTTCTCAAAACTAAGAATGAAGAACCGGATGTTTAAGAAACTAGAGCCGGGACTAATCATTAAGGTAAGCCCAGTAAAGGTTCCTCGATTAATTGGTAAGAGAGGAAGCATGGTTAAAACCCTTAAAGAAAAAACCAATTGCTCACTAATAGTTGGGCAGAACGGTTTAATCTGGGTTAAAGGTAAAAAAAGAGAGGATGAATTACTAGCTGCTAAAGCGATAAAGTATGTTGAGCGGAACGCTCACTTATCAGGACTCACTGAGGCAGTGAAACAAAAAATAGGAGAGTGGAAAAATGGCAAAAACAAAAAATAAAAGACCAGACGGCAGGAAACCAAGTGAAATGAGAAAAATTGAAATGGAGGCAGGGGTCATCCCTAACGCTGTTGGAAGCGCCCGTTTCAAGATAGGCGACACTGAAGCAATAGTGGGTGTTTATGGGCCTCGAGAACTGCACCCGAGAAAGATTAGACTAGCTGACCAGGGATTACTGCAGTGCAACTATGACTTAATGAGTTTCTCAGTAAGTGATAGGAAGAGGCCAGGTCCTTCAAGAAGGGACCGTGAGTTAAGCCTTGTGAGCAGCAATGCTCTGTCAAACCTTGTTTTCCTGGACAAGTACCCAACACAGGTGATTGACGTGTTCATACAGATACCTCAAGCTGACGCAGGAACTAGATGCGCTGGTATCTGTGCTGCAAGCTTGGCGCTGGCAGACGCTGGCATCCCAATGAAGGGCTTAGCCGGCAGTATCAGCGCCGGGGCTATCGGCGACACAGTAGTGCTTGACTTAACAAAAGAAGAGGAGGACTGGGCTGATGGCGCAACAGACATACCATTAACATACAGTCCTAAGACAGGCTTTATAACACACCTGCAGTTAGACGGCGAGATAAGTAAGAAGAACCTTTTCAAAGCAATAGACATGGGAGTCAAGGCTGCTGAGAAAATAGTTGACATGCAGGAAAAAACACTAAAAGAAAAATACAAAGGAGGTGCTGTTGAATGAAAGAGTACATCAAGAAGATAGGTAAAGAAGGATTAAGAGTTGACGGCCGAGGCTTTGAAGACTTCAGGGACATAAAGATAGAGACAGGGGTTGCTAAGAAAGCTGAGGGGTCAGCACTAGTAACCTTTGGCAAGAATAAGATAATGGCTGGTGTAAAAATGGATTTAGCTGAACCATATGATGACTCTCCTGACGAGGGTTCATTAATGGTTAGTTTTGAAGAAGCGCAGATAGCTCACTCTGAATGGGAAGGAGGCAGGCCCAGGAACGAGGCAGTAGAGATTGCCAGAACCGTTGACCGAGGCATAAGGGAGAGCGGGATGATTGACTTCAAGAAATTATGTGTTAAAGAAGGAGAACTAGTATGGAAGGTCTACATTGACGTCTACCCATTTAACTATGATGGAAACATCATTGACGGCTCATCACTAGCAGCTATTGCAGCAATTCTTAACGCGCGGATGCCTAAGAGAAAAGGCAATAAAGTATTGTACAATGAGTTAAGCAACAAGAAACTGCCAGTTACCAAGACGCCTTTAACAACTACTTTTGTTAAGATTGGCGAGTACATAATGGTTGACCCTAACCTTAATGAGGAGTCAGTTATGGACGCCCGCTTAAGCATTAGCACTAGTGGTAAGGAATCTATTAACGCTATGCAGAAAAGCGGTGACGGCGGTTTCACGCCTGAAGAAGTTAAAGAAATGGTTGAAAAATCTTTTAAAATAAGAAAGGTTATTGAAAAAGCAATCAAGGGTGTTAAATAATGAAGGACTTAACCAAGTATGAGAAGGCGAGGATTATTGGAGCCAGGGCTCTGCAAATAGCCCAGGGCGCCCCCCTTCTCATCAAAAAACCTGAGAAAGTAATGGACCCTGTTAGGATTGCAGTTCTTGAATTCGAGGCCAGTAAGATACCTATAAACATTCAACGGCCCGAATAAATTATTTTTTTATTAACATTGTTATATAATCCCTATCTAAGCGGCTAGTTGCTCCAAGAGCGTAGAAAACAGGCGTGTCCTGAATTAATGGCTGGTGAAAACCATTATTACAACAAGCCAGCACTAGCGCGGCGTAATCCTTGCCAACCTGTTTCTTAATCCATGAATCAATAGTTCTTGTTTTAATAATTGTTATTACTTCCTTGCCAAAAGACTCCTCGCTGTGCTCAAGGTAACACCATTCACCTCCAATGGTCGCGCCGTGAACAGCCAGCAAGGCAATACTTCTTGAACCCTTTTCC
>WJKC01000040.1 GCA_014729335.1 archaeon
CCTTTGTGCTGGGAGCAGTTGCTATCTCAATTAACTCTAGCACGTCCTTTGTTGAAGCACCTGTCTTCTTTTTAGGAGCTTCCTTACTGTTTTTGGTTTCCTTTTTTTCCTCAGCCATTATTTGTTTACACCTCGCTTCATCGGTTATTTTAGTAAATTGAAACAGTTAATTGCTTTAAAAAGTTAATGGTTACTTCTTCTTGTTTTTCAACCACTTAAGCCCGTATAGTCCTGCTAGTCCGGCGCCAACAACGTATAACTCTGTTAAGAAGGTGATTAACACATCACCCTGGCTAATCAGTAACTGAAAGTAAGGGATGGGCAGGTCAACTATTGTTTTATAAATAATTGACAGCCATAAGTAGTTCAGGTTCTTTGTTGTTATTGCTTTTATTACCAGTGCGGTGGCAAATACGTGTACGAGTAGTACAAAACCCCTTTCAAGCCAGGTTGCTAGTACAATGAGCGTGCTCTGATTAAATAGTGACTGGACAAGCAGCCGTTCAGCCTCGCTTAAACCAGTAAGGATTGCAGGGTTAATCAGCACTAACATGGTGACAAGGTTTAGCAATCCGAGGATTAGTGCTTCACTAGCACCGAATCCTATGCCAACAGCTATTGACTCCTTCCACTTAATCTTCTTGATTCTTAGTTTAATTATCACGTAGCTGATGCCTGACTCAAATAAGCCGGTTCTTAATCCAACTATTAGTGACAGGATGAGCACTGATAATAGCTGGGCACTGTTATTTAAGAATTCATAGATTTGAGTGGTTAGTAAAGCGTCCATGACCGCTTTCAGAATGACCGCGATTAACCATAACAAGCCCCCTAAGGTGAATAACCGCAGCTTGACTTTGTGCTTGCGCCACCAGTAAATAATAGCTGTTAAGCCGATTATTATCATCCCAACTGGTCCCAGGATAAGCCAGTAATTCATTAAGTCAATAGAACGCCTGCTTACTTATATATTATATTGTAATTATTTTATCATTGAACCCGACGTTGATAATCTTTGTCTTACCTATCTTATCTATTAACCCAGCTGTTTCGTGTATGTGGCCGCAGATGCATAGTTCAGGCTGGTGTTTTTCAATGAACTTCCTGACCGCCACGCTGCCCGCCTTGGTCCAGCCCAGGTTGTCAACCAGTGTGTTGTACGGCGGGGTGTGAGTTACTAGTACTGTCTTCTTGCAGTCTTTAACTTCTTTCAACGCTTTTTCTAATGCCCCTCCCACCTCGTCCTCTGTTAGTTGGAATAAGCCGATGTTGCCTGAGCCGCATGCAACAAAGCACACCTCGTCTATCTTTATTCCCCGAGCGTGAAGGTTATATACTCTTGGCTTGTAGAGTTTCTCCAGGTAGTCAATGCTGGCTAGTGTCTCGTGATTGCCTGGTATCATTATTATTGGCTTGCCGTGCTTCTTTAATGGTCCAATAATGCCTTTAAGGTCTTGTTCCGCCCATGTCAAGTCGCCGGCTATGACTATCACGTCAGCGTCCCGGCTGTTCTTCACCAACTGCTCAACTAGTTGTTTGTCTTCGTGTATGTCGGCAGTTGCCAGTATCTTCATAGTATGATTAAAATCTAAACTGCTTTTTAAAGGTTTTACTTAATAGTTAAAGTTTAAATAACTCGCCTGTTAGTTATTTAATATGCACCTGGTGGCTAAGACAGGTGATATTAAGTTAAGGGTTTTGAAGGAATTCTTTAAAAATATTAATTAACCTGCCTGAGAGTGGCACAAATTAACTTATAAGTTTTACTACAATAAAGCTTAATTACTAATTAAACACTAAAGAATTTAAAAAATGGAGGTGATTTAATTGAATGATGTTGGAATAATGCCAGCGGTTGATATGAACCTTGGAAAGGCGCTGCAGTTCTTTGGCAGGTTAGAGGGAGTAGAGGAGGGAATAACTGCTTTGAAAATAGGGACTCAGGTAACGGGTTCTTATGGGTTAATGGTCTCTAAGGGATTGTTTGAGCAGGCGGGTCTTGAACTGCCTGTTTGTTATGACCCTCAGAAGCAGGCGACTGATGTGCCGTTCATTGTCGGGCGGCAGGTGGAGCAGGTAGAGAGGGAGTTAAGCCCAGAGTACTATATTGGCTCGCCATTAGGGTCGGGTAATAAAACTCTAGAAAAATTTGTTAATACTTGCTTTGATAATAAGATAACTCCTATTATCGTGGTTGAGATGACTCAGCCAGGGGCAACCAGGTATAGTGGTCTTGAGCAGTGCGAGCAACTTGCAACGGACGCTATGGACTTGGGTGTTGAGTGGATAGTGGCTCCTGCAACCAAGCCTGAGAGAATAAGGGTTTACAGAGGAATATTTGACAATGAAGTAAGCGTTGTGAGCCCAGGAAGCGGTCCTCAAAAGAGCGGGAACGTTGTTGAAGACGCGGTGACAGCAGTAGAATTAGGGGCTGACCACTTAGTGATTGGCAGAGGCATCTATCAAAGTAATAATCCTGTTAAGACGGTGAATGACGTGTACGAGGCAATAAAGGTTGCTTATGAGGGGCGTGATTTCTAGATGAGGTTTATTCAGGAAGCATTTGATGAGTTCGTGATAGAGCAGGGAGTGATTGGCTTTTTTGAGGAGCCGATTACCTTAAAGTCTGGCAGGGTCTCTGACTGGTATGCTAACTGGCGCACGCCAGCCAGCGACGTTTACGCAATGGATGAGTTATCAGGCTTTGTTGTTGGCTTTGTGCAGGAGCAGGGCTTGGAACCGGATTGTTTCTACGGCGTGCCAGAAGGAGCAACTAAGCTGGCAGTGATTACGCAGTACAAGTGGGCTAAGACGCGCGCTGGCTACGGACCAGGCAGCCACCCATTAGTGATGGGCAGGGGCAAGCCTAAGGAGCACGGGGCGCCAAAAGACAGGTATTTCCTAGGAGTGCCTCAGGGAGAAACCATAGTATTAGAGGACGTGACCACCACTGGCGGTTCACTATTAGCAACGATTGATAACTTATTGGACGCGGGTGTTAGCGTAGTAGCAGCTATTGGATTAACAAATAGGAATGAGTTAAGGGATGATGGATTGACAGTTAAGGAAGTAGTGGAGCAGAAGGGACTGCAATACCTTGCTATGAGCAACGCTTTAACACTGCTGCCAAAAGCAGCAAAAGCATACAACCCGCCAAGAGAGGTTCTGAAAAACGTTGAACAATACTTTAAAAAGCACGGCTCGCAAAAAATAAAATTTTAAATTATTTTTTTTAAAAATAAGTAAGGGGTTGGTGTTCTTGCTTGAAGGGGGCAACCCCTTCTTTTTTTAAGGATTATTTGCTTATTTTCTAAGTAAGGGGTGGTAGTCTAGCTTGGTCAGGACCCAGCGTTCGGGGCGCTGAGACCGGAGTTCAAATCTCCGCCACCTCACTTCTTGTTTTTATAATCCTTGATTGCTTTTTTTAATGCTTTAACTGCCAGCAGGCTGCAGTGAATCTTTGCTCCTGGTAGCCCCCCAAGTTCTTTAATAACGTCTTCTTTAGTGACCTTTCCTGCTCTTCTCAGAGTCTTGCCCTTAACTAGTTCAGTGAGCACGCTGCTAGTAGCAATGGCTGCTGCGCACCCAAGAGTCTTGAACTTAATCTTAGTAATCTTGTTGTTTTTTACCTTGATTTGAATCTTCATCACGTCGCCGCACACAGGGTTGCCGACTGTTGCCTCACCGTCAGCGTCCTTCAGCTCGCCCATGTTCCGGGGTTGGAGGAAGTAATCCATCACCTTCTTGCTGTAGTTCATAAGGGGTTCATGCTCCTTAGTTTTTTGATAATTTCTCTAAGATTCTTTAAGAAGTAATCAATCTCTTCTTTAGTGGTGAACCGGCTGATAGTGGCTCTAATAGTCCCATGTGACTGTTCTGGTCTCAGCCCAATAGCTGTTAGTACGTGGCTCGGCTCTAACTCCTTGCTGGAGCAGGCGCTGCCGGTTGACACCGCGATTCCCTCAGCGTCTAGTTGAAGTAATAGTGACTCGCCCTCCACACCTTCAAACGAGGCGTTAAGGTTATTGCATAATCTTTTCTTAAGCGGGCCGTTAATTCTTGAGCCGTCTATTTTTTTAACCTCCTTGATGAGGTAATCCCTTAGTTTAGTCATTTCTTTAATGTGCGGCTCCCTGCATAACTCCACTGCCTTGGCAAACCCGATGACGCCCGGAGCGTTCTCAGTCCCAGCCCTTAACCCTGACTCATGGCCCCCTCCGTGCAGGACCGGCTCTAGTCTCACATTATCCTTAACATATAGCGCGCCAACCCCTTTGGGTCCGTGAATCTTGTGGCTTGATAAGCTGATAAGGTCAGCGCTTGCTGCTTTAAGAGAGGTTTTTGTGAATGACTGGACCGCGTCAGTGTGGAATAACACTTTGTTCTTCCTGCAGATTTTATAAAATTCTTTAATTGGTTGGATAGTGCCTATCTCGTTATTAGCGTGCATTATTGAGACGAGTATTGTGTTGTCACGCAGGGCTCTTTTTAAGTGGTTTGTTTTAACAAAGCCTTCAGTATCAACTGGCAGGTACGTTACTTTGAAGCCTTTTTTCTCAAGTGATTTGCAAGTGTTGAGCACTGCGTGGTGCTCAATCTTGGATGTGATGATGTGCCCTTTTCCTTTCTTAAGCGCGACTCCTTTAATGGCTAGGTTGTCGCTCTCAGTCCCGCCGCTGGTGAATATTATTTCTTGGGGCTTGGCTCCTATTTTATCAGCTATTGTTTTACGGGCTTTTTCAACCGCCTCCCTTGCAGTCCTGCCCCATGAGTGAAGGCTTGAGGGATTGCCGTAATGCTTTGTGAAGAACGGCTTCATTACCTTAACAACCCGCGGGTCAACCCTGGTTGTGGCGCCGTTATCAAGGTACGCTTTCAATTAAGGCACCCCCTGCAACCGCAGACATGGGAGTCAAGTTTTTCATGGAGCCTGCACAGGCATTCATCCTGCTTGAATTTTTTAGTAATGACTTGCACGGCGTTGATAAAGCACATTTCTCCTTTACTGATTTTATCAGCGCAGCTGGTTATTAAGTTTTTAATCTCAGGTTTGAAGCTCACCTCGTCAGCCCTCTTGTGGTTGAAGTAGTTGCTAACGCAAGCCTCGCTGACACTGAGCAGATGGGCAACTTCTTTCTGCTTAAAACCCTTGCTTACTAGTGCTTCAGCTAGTTCCCGCCTAATAGCGGGTATTACATAGAATACTTCTATCTCCTGAGGCAACAACATATTTCTTAACTATAGTGAATTTATTTATAAGTTTTTTTCAATAGTGTTTTTAAATACTGGTTTGTTGTTTTGCTGTTATGCGTGTAGATATACCGTTTACAATTAACCCTGACGGCTGGCATTGTATTCACGCTGCAATGCAGGGCGTGATAAAACACTTCACTAATGACTACGTTTCAATAGGTTTTCTTAATGCTTTAATGAACCCTGACCATGAAATGTGGGTCTGGCCTTTCCAGGCTGTTAAGTCAATGGACGAGCTCGGCTTGTTTGTAAGGTTGTTTTCTAGTTATGATTTAAGTTCTTTTCAAACAGCTGAGTCAATCAGGGAGTCCTTCCCTGGCAGGTACTGCGACCTGACTTGTGTTAATAGTGTTAAGGAGTCAATATCCCATATTCAATCAAATAGTTTATCTGAAAACAAGGATTTATCATTAAGTGAGATTGAGGGTTTTATTGCCAGGGGCTGCGTGCCTATTGTGATGATGGGCTGCAGGGAGAGGCTGGGCAAGTACGTGATATTAACTGGTTATGATTCAAGCAGTCTTTACTATCATGACAGCGGTCCAGAAGGAGCTGAGCCTCATAAGAGGATTAGCAAGAAGGACTTCCTTGACTGCTGGAAAGAAACGCCTTCAAACAACATGGCAATAATTGTTTATGGCAAGAAGTACAAAGATACTTACACCAGATTTCATTTCTAGAGATATTTATAAGTTAGTTTTTTGAAACATTGTTTATGTTGAATGCTTGTTTGATTAACTGCAAAAATGGCTCTTTAAGAGAGTATGGTTATGTTATTAATCTGCCTGACTATGCTAAGGATAACTCCTTTTCATAGATTCTTTATCAGCAATTAGCTGATGATTATGGGTTGCCGGTTGTTACGCTTGATGCTGTTTTCAGACCAGAAAACCCGTTAAATATTGATATAATAAATGGTACTGTATATACTGCTGAAGAGAAGACACCGATTATGTAATCTTCTTAGACAGGGGCCTAAAAAAGCGTCAGAATTAAAAGAAATTGTTAATAAATCTCAGCCCACTCTTAATATTAGATTAAATAAGATGGCTGATGATGTCCTGGTTGTTAAACAAAAAGGTTATTGGTTAATCCCCTCTCCTCGGTTAAAGATTTTAAAGTTAATTGAAGAACTTGAAAAAGAAAAATAACCTTTTTTTCTTGTGGAAATGTTTGTTTATAAATAACATATATCTCTACGGGAAATAGAGCTTTAGATATATAAATTTATTTTCAATATAACTCTAAAATATAATTCTTTAGGGGACAATAGTCTGTCCCTAAATAAACTTATAAAGCATAAAACTCTACTATCTCTTCGGAACTACAACAACATGTTGTGGGTTCCGTTAAATAAACGCACAACATATTGTGGTTTTGCGTTTTATGGTGGTTTGAGGGAAAAAATAGTGAAGTGTCCTTATTGCGGCGGGAATAATACAAAAGTGGTTGATAAGAGAGATACCTCTGACTTTGATGTTTCAAGACGCCGAAGAGAGTGCATTTCATGTGGAAACAGGTTTACTACTTATGAACGAGTTGAGAGTCTTGACTTAACTGTTATTAAGAGTGATGATTCTACTGAGGATTTTAATAAAGACAAGTTGAGAGATAGTGTTAAGCGGGCTTGTGATAAGCGGTCAAGCATTGATGATGAACAGATTGATGAGATTGTTGAAAGTATTGAATCAGCTTTGAAAAAGCAGGAGGACTTGGAGGTCTCAACCAGGACTATTGGTTCAATGGTCATGGATAGTTTAAAGAACCTTGATAAGATTGCTTACCTTCGCTACGCTAGTGTTCATTTAATGTTTGAGGATATTAATTCTTTTGAGCGTGAGATTGAGAAGCTTAGGTTATGGAGCGAGCCTGGAGGCAACCCTCCTAAGATGGTTAAGAAGCGCTCTGGTTTCCTGGTTGATTTTGATAAGAATAAGATTAAGAAGGCGATTTGGAAAGCAGCTAAGTCTGTTGGCGGCACTAATGAGGGGTTGGCTGAGCGATTGGCTAAAGAAGTGGTTAATGTTCTTAGCCTTAAGTTTCCGGGCGGCGCACCCTCTGTTGAGGACGTGCAGGATGTTGTTGAGAAAGTGTTAATTGAGAATGGTCATTCTAAGACAGCTAAGGCGTATATTCTTTACCGTGCCCAGCATAAGCGGATGAGGGAGACTAAGAATGTTTTTGTTGATGTTAATAATACTATTAAGAGCTACTTGGACCGCAGTGACTGGCGCGTGAAGGAGAACAGCAACACTGACTACTCGTTCTCTGGTTTGATGCTTCACACTGCCGGCAAAGTGATTGCTAATTACTCGCTTAATGAGATTTACCCTGAGGAGATAAGGGAGGCTCACTTGAAGGGATACTTTCATATTCATGACCTGAGTTGCGGCGTGGTAGGTTATTGTGCGGGCTGGAGCTTGAAGAACTTGTTGATTATGGGTTTTGGCGGCGTGCCCAACAAGGTTGACACCGTGCCTGCCAAGCACTTGGACGTGGTAGTGGGTCAGATGATTAACTTTATTGGCTGCCTGCAGATGGAGTTCGCGGGCGCCCAGGCGTTCAGCAGTGTTGACACCCTGCTCGCCCCGTTTGTCAAGTCTGATAATCTTTCTTTCAAGCAGGTTAAGCAGAACATGCAGAAACTGGTTTATAATCTTAATATTCCTTCGCGCTGGGGCAGCCAGATGCCTTTCAGCAACTTGACTTTTGACTTGGTGGTGCCTGAGGATATGAGTGATGAGCCCGCAATTGTCGGGGGCAAGGAGATGGATTTCACTTACGGCGATTGTCAGGAGGAGATGGATATGATTAACAAGGCTTTCCTTGAGGTTATGATGTATGGTGATGCTAAGGGCAGGATTTTCACCTTCCCCATCCCTACTTATAATCTTACTAAGGATTTTAACTGGGACAGCCCAGTGGCAGATTTATTGTTTAAGGTGACTGCTAAGTACGGCATCCCTTATTTTCAGAATTATATTGGCAGCAACCTTGACCCTAAGAGTATCAGGGCTATGTGCTGCCGCTTGAACCTTAACATGAATGAGTTGATGAATCGTCCGGGCGGCGGGTTCGGGGCTGGTGATAGCACTGGCAGCATCGGCGTTGTCACTATTAATATTAATAGATTAGCTTATCTTTCTCAAGGCGACAGGCGTAAGTATTTTGAGAGTCTTCAGCATTTCATGGAGCTGGCTAAGGATTCATTGGAGATTAAGCGCGAGATTATTGACCGCAACATGAAGAACGGGTTGATGCCTTACACCAAGGTTTATCTAGGCAGTTTCCGCAATCACTTTAGTACGATTGGCATCTGCGGTATGAACGAGGCTTGTGTTAACTTTCTTGGCAGTGATATTTCAACGCCTGAGGGCAAGCAGTTCACGATTGATACTCTTAATTTCATGAGGGATAAGCTTAAGCGGTTCCAGCAGGAGACTGGCAACTTGTATAACCTTGAGGCCACGCCTGCTGAATCCACTAGTTATCGTTTCGGCCGCAAGGATAAGGAGTTATGTCCTGAGATTTATACCAGCGGCGAGGACGCTCCTTATCTTACTAATTCAACTCAGCTGCCGGTTGATTACACTGATGACTTGGTGCTTGCATTAGAACATCAGAGTGATATCCAGCCGTTGTATACTGGCGGCACAATGTTCCATACGTTCCTTGGTGAGTCAATGACTAGTGGTGATTCCTGCAAGCGGTTGGTCCGGAAGATTGCTTCTAATACCAGGCTGCCTTATTTTAGTATCACGCCTACTTTTAGTATCTGCCCTGTTCATGGTTTTGTTAGGGGCAAGCATTTTAACTGCCCGTTGAATGTTCAGGAGCAGAGTGTTGAGCTTAAGGCTGAACCGGTGGGGGTTTCTGTTAAAGCTTCTAAAGGAGGTGAGGTTTCAGATGCCAAAGTGTAATAAACGTTGCGAGGTCTTCAGCCGGGTTGTTGGTTATTTCAGACCGGTTAGGAATTGGAATAAAGGCAAGGCTGAGGAGTTTAAGCATCGCAAGGAGTTCCAAGAGGATAAGGCTTTAACCAAGAATTTCAAGTGATTATTTAATGGTTAGTATTAGGGGTTTGCAGAAGATTACGTTAGTGGATTATCCTGGCAGGGTCGCCTGCACTGTCTTCCTTCCTGGCTGTGATTTCCGCTGTCCTTTCTGCCATAACCCCGCTTTGATTAATGATGTTGACTCATTGCCTGAGATGCCTGAGGAAGAGTTTTTTAATTTTCTTAAGTCGCGTGAGAAGTGGCTTGATGGTGTTTGTGTTACTGGCGGCGAGCCTTGTCTCTCACCTGACCTGCCTGGTTTTCTTAAGAAGATAAAGGAGGGGGGCTTCCTTGTTAAGCTTGACACTAACGGCTCCCTGCCTGATTGCATTAAATTGTTAGTTGATAAGAAGCTTGTTGATTTTGTTGCAATGGATATTAAGGCGTCGCCTGAGCGTTACTCTGAGGCTGCTGGTGTCAGGGTTAATATCTCCCGTATCCAGGAGAGTATTAACTTGATTCGTTCCAGCGGCCTGCCTTATGAGTTCAGGACAACGGTTATTCCACGATTGCATTCTAAGGATGAATTGTTGGAGATTGGTGAGTGGCTTGAAGGCAGCAGTACTTACGTGCTGCAACAGTTTAGGGGTGATTTTGGCACGCTTGACCCCTCGTGGGCTGATGAGGAGTCTTACCCCCGTGATAAGTTCAAGGAGTTTAAGAAATTATTAAACCCATATTTTAAGAAAGTTGTTTTGAGAGTTGAGTAAGATGAAAATTGTTTTTAGGAGAGTGTATCTAGTATTCTATTGCTTCTTGTCCTTTTTAAGAGAAATATTGGACAGATTTAAGGAGCTTAGTTAAAATAATTGAGGCATTACCATAAGAGGTGCTTCAGACATGCTTCGTCTTTCTTGATGCTGTTGGGTGTCGAGAGGGGCGAAGCCCCTTCGTGCTTAACCCCCCTACTTTAAAGAGGTTATCCTAAGGGTTGAATAAGTTACTTGCTCTTAGAGGCTTTACTAATTGTTTTCTCCTCGGTTTTATGGTATTTACTTTTAATTTAGGCGCTTAACCCTAAGCTTTTTAAGGAAGTAATTGCTCATTGTTTTTATGGCTAAAAAGAAGAAAAAGAAAGAAAAGAAGAAGGAAGAAGAGGAACTCCCTTTTGCTAACGCCCGTGTTGTCCGTTTAATCAAGTCAGAGACCGGTAAGATAATGATTAGGTCCAAGGTCAAGGAGGAGATGAACCGATTGCTGGGTCGTATTTGCAAGGAGATTTCCAGACGGATGGCTAAGATGCCTTACGCTTACCTTGGCTACTCTGAGTTTAAAGAAGCAGCAGCTCCTTACTTGAAGATAGGCTTATCCATTGAGGAGAAGAAGAGATTAATCTCGTCCCTTAAGAAGATTAGGCAGGAAGCAGCTGTACTGGCTGAAGAATTAGAAGGGCAGCTCAGCGAAGAAGATAACGACTAACTCAATTAATTTATTCATTCTTCTGGTAGCGGTATAGTGTAAGCTTTGTCATAATATTTTCGTCTTCACTATACAAGAAGGGATTCTTAAGATAAACCCCCTGGGCTTTTAACAAGCAGTTAATCCATTTACTGTCTGGTTCTTTTCTTAGCATTTTTTGAACTTCTTCAATCACTTTCATTTCCTTATCTTTTACTGCCAGGCCTTGATTATTAATTGTTTCATTCTTTATTGATTCAAAATTGTTTTTCAAGAAATCTCTAACCTCTCTTGATTGTTTTTCATTATACTCATAGGGGTCTTCAATGAACTCGGCTAATTCTCTGGTCGGTCCGTAAACTATTTGACCAAGGCTCATTGCTTCTTCTTTATTAATTAGTGTTATCCTGATTCTTTCACCTTCACTATTTATTAATAACTCGCTTGGAGAACTAATTTTTAGTTCATCAAAGTAGTTAAGCCTTTCTTTAACCTTATTAATATTAGTGTTGGGGTTGTAGTACTTTAAGCGTATTTCATGACTGCCTTCTTCAGACCCGATTAACATTGAGCTAACACCGTATGAGAACTTCTTGAATTCTATTGTTGAAAAGTCATCAATGTACAAACCCGCGTCCTTATCCATTAATGATAGTATTATCACCATCATGTTAACCCTGTCTTCTATTTCAAGGTTTGAGTTAATCCAGTGGCTTGTCTGCAGCGCCTCAAAATCTGATAAGTAGCAGTTCTTATACTCGTCCTTGGCTCTTATCTTTTCTATTATCCTTTCTAGTTTAGAATCCCCTGTATAATCGCTTAGGTAATTCATTCAATGATGTATTAATAATTCTCTTTAAAAAGGTTTCTTTTTATGTCTTTTATTTTATCAGGCTTCATCACTACCAGGTTAACGCCTAATTCCTCTATGAAAGAGTTAACCCATGAACGCTTGATTGACTTGTCATTAAAAGGGTATATCATCACTAAGTTCTTGAAACCCCCGCGCTTAGCCTTCACAGCGTTGTAGAGCACTCGCCTATTAATCCACTTATAAGAATTCTCAAACTCAATTGCCAAGCCCTTCTCAGGCACTGCGAGGTCAATTCTAGTCCCATCAGGGGTGCGGTATTCCTCCACTGCCTCGAGAGGCTCCAGCATTGATTTTAATTCCTTAATAAGGGATTTTAGTTTCATAGACAATATTTATTAACTCAGCACTTAATAATATTCATCTGATGAGGACTTCAAAACTAGTTAAGTATTATTCTCAAAAGGGTTTCCGTGACTTCATGCTCAGGTTCTCTAAAGGGCGGGAGGTCGTGCCCCAGTTCAGGGGGCGGTTTGGTTCCAGGCCCCAGACTTACCGTTTTGACAGCGAGTTGCTGAATAGTATTAGGCGCGGCGCCAGCAGCTTCCACTTCAGCGAGGAGCGATGGACCAACCCCATGACCCTATCAACTGAGATGAAGGATAAGGAGTTAAATAATCTGCGCGCTGGCTGGGACTTAGTGTTTGATGTTGACTCACGAGTACTGGATTACACTAAGATTTGCACTAAACTGGTGATTGACGCGCTGGACTTCCATGGCATTGAAGAGGTTAGTGTTAAGTACAGCGGGGGCTCAGGCTTCCACGTGGGGGTAAGGTTTGATAACCCCACTAGCATTAAGAGCGTGCCAGTGAAGAACTTATTCCCAAAGGCTCCGAGGATTATTGGCTTGTACGTTCAGGAGATGATAAAGGACTATCTTAAGGAGATGTTATTAG
>WJKC01000041.1 GCA_014729335.1 archaeon
CCCGCTAAGCTTTTCCGCTACCGCGCAAAACCTTAACCAAAACAAGCTTTTAGAAAAAGCTTGAGCAAAATTAAGGAGGTCAAGAGGGGAAGCTTTTCCGCTGCCGCGCAAAACCTACTCTATCTGCACTACTTTCACTAACTCGCCAACGTTCTCCTTCTTCCACTTCTGAGCCCTCTTAGATAACTTGCCGGTCGTCACCACAAGGGCTGGCTTCTTCAACTTCAAAGCCTTAGTGTATACTAACCCCAAGTCCCTTGAAGTCACATGCTTCTTCTTCTTAGCTTTAACAAATAACTCGTGCGGGTAAGGCTCCTTAACCCTTAACAGGTAATCATACTCTGAGCCGGACCTAACCTTCTTAGCTGATAACACTTCACCCATCTTCTCCAGGAAGCTCCTAGCCCTGCTGTCAAAACCCTTTGGCTTCTTCTTATCAAATAACTTAAAATCTTTATCCTCCTCCCCCTCTTCTTTTTTCTTCTGAGGAACCTTAACTGGCTTGACCTCCGGCTTAGACGAGCCGTCATAAGAGCAGTGAGTGATTAAGTAATCATCATCTTTTTTCTCAATACTAATAAAGTCAATCAGTCCCTTAATGAACGCGCGCTCGTGAGGGGTTAAATCACTTATCATCACTTCACCCTCCTCCTTGATTTTATCAAGAACTTTCTTCTCAGGAATCCCTAAGTCCTCGTATAACCTCTTGCGCATTAAATCCCCTTGTCCTTTAACATAGTATAATAGTGAGCCGCCAATAGCCCTTTTTGACTTCCGGATTAACTCTTTATTGATTAGTTCAAGCAGTATTGCTTTAGTAATGAAGGAGTTATAACCAATTGATTTACCAATCTCAACCGGCAGGCTCGGCCCGTTATCTTTTATAAAAGAAACCACTTTATCATCTACCATAATAGTAATTAATCAATGAATTGTTTAAAGTATTTGTGGTAGTCTAATGAATAAAGAAAAAGTGAAGAAATTATTCGAGTACGCCCGGGAGAGCATCAAGGCAACGTTCCATAACCATAAGTTCAAGCCTGAGAAAGTGCCGGCAGGGTTGAAAGAGGAGAGAGGAGTGTTCGTAACCTTAACGCTTAATGAACAATTAAGGGGTTGCATCGGCTCAACTAGTCAGGCACCGGTCTGGAAGAGTGTTATAACTAATGCTAGGAGCAGCGCTTTCAGCGACCCCCGTTTCCAGCCCCTAAGAGAGGAAGAGTTTCAGAAAGTAATCATTGAATTATCACTGCTAAGCGAGCCTGAAGAAACAAGCCTTAAGGATATTAAAGAAGGCGACGGCGTGATTATCAACCAGGGATTATTCAGCGCTTTATTCCTGCCTCAAGTCTGGGAGCAGCTGCCAAGCAAGGAGCAATTCCTCAGCCACTTATGCACCAAGGCCGGCTTAAGCCCTGACTGTTACACTGAGAGGGAAACGGTTTTCAAAAAATTCAAAGTCGAGGCTTGGAAAGAGAAGACGCCGGGCGGCAGTATCACCCGCGTTTAAACCAGTAAATCCACGAGCCAAGGATTAAAAGTATCAAGCCCTCGCGCCATAATAAAATATGAAACAAGTCAAACAAGCTTGGGAACGACAAGCTGACAAAGGCTAATGAGACCATTCGGAAAATGTTAGCCCCATAGATTACTGGGATGAACACCCATGCCTTCCTCTTATGACTCCATGACTTAGGTGAGGCAATAACTAGTGCAGCGAACGCTAACATGCTCCTAATAGCAGTGCATGCCTCGCCTATCACTAATACTTTCTTCTCCAAGTCAATGGCCGGCAATAAACCAGTCTCGTATGAAACATCAAGCAACCCATGCCTTACTCCAAAAACAGTTAAGAAAAAGGACACCTGCGACCGCTCAAGGTAAGCCAGGGGGTACAGATTAACATTAAAGAATATTATTAGATGCAAAGGAATGGCTAATAAGTTAAAAACCACTAGGAATTTTAAAAGCGTTAATAACTTTTTATGAAACCCATTAAGCCCTAAATCACTTAGACGCTTCCTAACGTGGTTAAACATGCAATTATTACTACGCATTCATCTAATTTTAGCTTTTGTATTCCTTATTAACTAGGTTAAAAACCCTCTCAGCCTTGCCCTCACCAATACCCTCAACCACTATTAACTCCTCAACTGGCGAATTAATCACTTTCTTAACACTGCCAAAGTGCTCTAACAGTGACTGGGCTAGTTTAACCCCGATGTTAGGGAAAGCGGCTATCACCGCCTCCATGAATTGCTCGTCAGTCACTGACTTCCTCCTAGCATTATACCTCACAGTGCGGTCCAACTCGCTCTGCTCCCGCCTCGCGTAAGCAATTATTAACGAAGCTGCTTCAGCAGGACTATCAACATTAATAACCGGGACTCCGTAATCAGTTGTTATAGAAGCTATCGCGCCCCTAACAGCGTTCGGGTGAACCCTGCCGTGGAACAAGCATTCACCTTCAACTAGTAACACCGGGTTGTCAAAATTGTCAATTAACTCCTCGCACTGCTTGAACAACCTGCCGTCAATAATGCTTGACTCAAGGTCCTTAATACTCTTAAACTCAATCCCCACTCTTGAGCTGACAACGTAGTCGCCAACCGGCAGGTGCCTGACATCCAACTGGGCGCCGTGCTTGTATAACTCCTCAACAACTCTCCCCCTAAGCTCCCGGTCATCAACTATTATCTTAACCTCCGAAGCCTTTTTTAATACCATGCTACATAAACGATTTTAGATTTGATTGAACAAGGTCCTCGCGGCTTATATTATTTATTGCCTTCTTCATCCGCTTCTCCTTATAATAAGCAATCCATTTATACTTTTCATCAACTGTTCCTTTAGTAACCAGCACGTAGACCTTGCCAGTCTTGGCGCGGCCAACCCGTCCCTTGCGCTGAACCATCCTTAAGGCGCTGGGCACTGGTTCAAAAAACACTGCAGTATCAATTGATGGTATATCAAGCCCTTCCTCGCTTATAGAGGTTGACACCAGGGTGTTAAATTCACCTTTCCTGAATTCTTCCAGCACCTTTAACTGTTCTTTCTGGGTCATGCCCTTAGCCCCTCTCTGACCAACGAATACGCGGGCATTGCCTCCAGAGTCATTAATTAAACTAGTTATCAGCTCAGCTGTTGCCCGGTACTGGGTGAAAACTAACTGGTTCTCATCAGGGCTAATTAAATCCAATAACGCGTTGAACTTTGGGTGCTCAACCTCTGTTTTGAACACTAAGTGCATCGCTTCTTGAAAGTCACGGTCCCTTAATAACGAGGCAGCAGCCTTTGATGACTGGTGCTTTAAGCCATTAAAGTACTTCTTAAGAGACGCCACCCCCTGCGTCTGCAATAACTGTTGGGCGTGCATTACTTTCAAAGCCCTTGCAACAAGGGATAAAGCCTTATAGTATGAAGGATCGCTAGAAACCTTAGCTCTTGCCTCTCGGTTAAGAGCTAGTAAGTCCTTTTTATACACCTTGGTAACGTCGTGAGTTTTCAGCAATCCAAGGTCTTTCAAGTACTTCAGGCTGGTGCTTAAAGCATTTTTTAAGTGCTTAATAACTTTTCCTAACTCATCAGGGATTTCAAGGTTAACATGAGTGACTTTTTTCTCCTGCAAGTAGGGCTTGACATCAGGGTCATTCTCGGTTCTTGCTTCAATATTAGTAACCCCCAGGTTCTTGCACACAGTCTTTATCTTATCAGCGTCGCTGCCAGGGCTGGCGCTTAAGCCAATCACCCGTCCCTCATACTCTGAGGCAATGAAGCAGTAAGCGTAGTTGCCAACTGCCCGGTGGCACTCGTCAAAGACTATTAATGAAAACTCTTCAAGGCGCGCGCGACGGGTTATTAAGTCATTCCTCACTGTCTGCGGGGTGGCAAACACTACTTTCTTGTCATATAACTCCCCCCGCTCCTCTGGTTTTAACGCACCTGTCACGAGTGCGCAGTCATCACTCTTCAAATCAGAGTTATTAGTGAATGACTCCAAGTGCTGTTCAACAAGCGGTTTAGTTGGGGCCAGGACTAACACTCTGCCCTTTTTTAACTCATGAAGCGCCAGCATCAAGGCTATCAACGTCTTGCCCAGCCCTGTTGGAAGCACTACGAGCGTGTTCTCCTTAACCGCCTTGGCAAATATTTTCTCCTGATACAGTCTTGGTTTAATCTTGATTCTCATTTAATGCTCATTTACTAAATAATCACTTATTAAGAATCCCAGGGGGCGTGTCCGGTAATAATCCTTATATTAGCTTAAATCATCTAAGAGTTATATGAAACAATTATTAGTAATGGGTTTAATACTGTTACTAACTGGTTGCACGCAGGCAAGTGATGACTTGCCAATGAGTAATGATTCTTTTGACATGAGCGTTGTTATTAGTGAGTGTGAATCGTTATGTAATGTTGACGCTGACGCTTACTGCGAGGAGATTAGAACAATTGAAGTTAATGATGTTGAAATCAACGGTACTTGCAGGGCTTTTTCTAGGAAAGGCAACGTTCCAGGGTTTGATAAGTGCGAGCGCTTCTGCAGGGAGTATGATAAGTCAGGCACTGTCTGTGAAGTGGGCGGGGTAGTTGATGATGACTGCGACGGCGAACCCTAACAACCCGTTCCCATCGTAATGTTTGTTTTTAAATTTTAACCTATCCTTAATCCGGGCAACTTGTTTAAAAACCAAACTTCTGATACAACTTGATTATGGTCTTATTACGCTTAAACACTTTTTTGCCAGCCTGATTATTAAATC
>WJKC01000042.1 GCA_014729335.1 archaeon
CCTATGTTCTATTCAGAAAAACAAACCTGTCTGAGTACATCAAAGAGTTTGAGGATAAAAAAGAACTAGTACTGATTGAATGTGATAATTATCATATTCAAGAAGGAGTATTTCAGAAAATGAAACGCGTCTATGAAAAATTCTTTCTTAACCAAGGAGGCGGTAATAAACTGGACTGCAGTGATATCAGGCAAGTAATAGATGACAGTGACATTAAGTTCAAGGTCACGGTGGAGATAGGAGAGTTAAGACTCATTGATATGATAAACGAGTATCAAGACAGGATAAAAGAGGTGTTAAACCTGACCATTTCAGAAAAAGATGAAACTGTTACTGCCTGGGCTCTAACCTCATCAAATAATATGATACTGCTACCCTATAAAAATGAGAAGGAAAAAGAAATTGAAGAACAACTAAGCAAGTGGTTATTCATAGAAGTACCGCAAAAAGCTAAAAAAACAGGCGGTTTATGCTATAACACTGGAATCTTTCATAAAGATGAACCAGATAACAAGATTCTCCTATACTTTTTTGGAGAAAAAAATGAATCAGGACTTGATGAATACTATATGGAAACCTACACTCAACAAGCTTTAATAAACCTCCGTAAAACAAGCCAGGAATGGACTAATGCTAAACTAACAAGGGAAGCAGCTCAGAGTATTGAAGAAAGTGAAAAATGGGTTAAGCCTTAGTTGTCTCAACCGGCTGCCAGATATCCTTTAAGCCTTTATTCCTAACGCGGTAATCCCAGTAAGCTTTAAGCCAGGCAACTAGTCTAAAGAATGCTAGTAACCCGGTCCAGCAGAACTCTTTAGGATTCTTAATGTACCTTAAGACGCTGCCAGCCTGGCTCACCTCGCCCTTGAACGACCGCTCGCTGGAGCCGTACCAGTCCTTGACCTGCATGTAGCCGGCAAAGGTCCTGGCCCGCTGCTTCAAGAAATCACTAATGCTAGTTGGGAACTTAACCTTGACAACTGCCTGCGGGACGTACACAAACCCCCCTTTCTTACTGCACTCCAACCCAATAACGTAGTCATCCACTAACGCCTCTTTTGGAATCCTATTAACACAGCCACTCCTAAAAGCGCACAAGTTAGTTGTTAAGTGCTCGGCTCCAGCAAGCCTTTGTTTATGAACAATGTCATAGAGAGTCCTGCCCCAGTAAGCCATCATCCCAGTCTTATTAGTCACCACTGGCCTGCCGCAGGCAACACTCACCTCTTTATCCTTGAAGGGCTCTATTAACTTCTTTAACGAGCCCTTCTTAACATGCATGTCAGCGTCAGTTAATACAATAATATCACCTTTAGCAGCTCTTAGTATCTTATTAACCGCTGATGGCTTGCCCTCCTTCCTCTTCTCTTTAATTAACTTCACTCCTTTAAAACCCTTAACTATCCCTGCAGTCTCCTTATCAGGGCAGGCAACAATCACCTCTTTCTTAACATCCTCTCTTAACACTGCTTTCAGAGCCCTGGCAATCTTAGGCTCCTTAAACGCTGCAATCCCAACAGTAATCATAAAACCACCTCATAAACCTTTAATAACTTATCAACCACTCTTTTAACATCATACTGCTCAGCCTGTTTCCTGGCGTGCCTGCTGAAACGCCCTGGATTAGCTAATACCTTCTTAATCGCTCTTCTCAAAGCCCTAACATCGCCGTAAGGAACTGTCAAGCCGGCTTTATTAATAATTGAGGGCACGGGTCCAGCTTTAGTGCCTATCACTGGCTTGCCATAACTCATTGCCTCAATCAACACTATGCCAAAAGCCTCGTACCTGCTTGGCAGGGCTAGTAGTGAGCACTCAGTGTAAGCCATCATTAACTCCTCCTGACTAACCTCTCCTAACACGTGAACATTAGGCTTAACCTTAAAAGCGGCTCCGGCGTCCCTGCCAATAACCACTAAGTCATTATCACCAACTGCTTCCACTAAGTAATCTAATCCCTTACCACTCTCTAACCTGCCGACAAACAATACGTAGCTGCCTAAGCCGTGCTTTTTCTTAAAACCCTTAACCCTTTTTAACTCACTAAGGTTAACCGGGTTTGGGATGACAGATATTCTATCCTCACTAACTATCTTAGCTAGTAATCCCTTCTCATAATCAGTCAAGGCTATCACTTTATCAGCTGCTCTTAATGACGGCTCGCCAAACACTTTATCAAAAGCCCTTCTCACGAACCGTGGCTTGTTGCCAAACGGGTGGTAGTGGGGCGTGAATACTAAAGGGAAGCCCGCGCGCTTCTTAGCTAGTCTTGTGATAAAAGGCTGGAAACTAGGGTAGCCGTGAACGTGGACAAGGTCGTAATCAGCATTAACTAAGTGCTTAAGCAAGCCGGGAGTCACCTTTAGGAAAGGAGTATTCCAGAAGCGCTTAACACCCTCCTCCTCTTTCACAACCCCTGGGCTGAAACTCGTTGTTAAGATTCTAACCTCCCTGCCCCTACTCCTCAACCCCTTTGATATTAGGTTAACGTGCCTGCCGTAGCCGCCAACCCTTGGGTGGTAGCCGATAATGACTTGAGCAATCCTCATAATAAGAACTAATACAAATAACTCTTTATATATTACCTAGTTAAGCCCTAGCAGCTCCTTAAAGGCGTAAAGGATTATCAAGTACTTCTTTAAAATAAATAAGAAGGGGGCTGTCAAGCCAATCAATAAGTCATTAGTGCGGGTGAACCACGTTACAGCGTATACTAGGTAAAAAACTGCGAGGCTAAGAGGGTAAAAGAACATTAAAGTCAATAGGCTGGTTACTAAGAAATTCCAGAGGGTCTTCTTATACAAAGCCCTGGTCTTAACAGTGCTGCCAATCCTCTTAGCCCTCTTACGGTAATCATCAAAGTCGGCGCCCATGTCAGACACCGCGCTTACCTCGTTAGTCTCCAGCATAGTGACATCCTCCTTAATCATCTCCTCAGCTAACAACTCGTCCTGGAAATAATAAGCCCTGTCCTTAAAACCGCCAATCTTATCCAACACTCCCCTCTTCATTATGTAAGGGCAGGATGTTGACTGCCTCCAACGAGTTCCTTCATGAACACCCCACCCGCCCAGGTACTTATACACCCATATCCTTCTCCAGGAGTCAGGCCGCTGAACCCTTCGCTGATAACGGATAGTGTCAGGGTCGTACTTCTTCATTAACTTATCAGTATTCTTCAAAGCGTGAGGCTCCAGGAACTCGTCAGCGTCAAGGAAGAATAATACGTCTGCTTTAGCAACAGCCGCGCCTTTATTACGAGCGTTTGAAACACCCCTCTTCCGCTCCTCAACCAACCTAACCCTCTTATTCTTAAATGATTTAACAATCTTCTTAGTGTCATCAGTGCTGCCATTATCAACCACTATCACTTCATAATCCTTATAATCCTGGCTAAGAATGGATTTTAAACAACGGCTAATAACCTCCTCCTCATTATACGCCGGGATGATAACACTAATCTTCATAACAACTAACTAAAACGAGTCATGAGTAAAAAAGTTTTACTAAACGCTCAGCAACCCTGCCTGCATCATAGTCTCGCTCAGCCCTCTTCCTGCAGTTACGGCTCATCCGCTTTAATCTTTTCCTGTCATTATATAATAACCTCATCGCCTTAACTAATTCACCAACACTATCAGGCTTAACAAGGATTCCCTCCTTATCACTAACCACTTCAGGGATGGCGCCTGTACTGGTTGATATTACCGGGTTACCAGCAGCCATTGACTCAAGAAAGACCATGCCGTACTGCTCCTCCCATAAGCGGTGGGGGATGCTTGGCAGCACGAAGACATCAGCCATGGCGTGAACCCCTGGGACCTCAGTGTAAGGCTTCACCCCCAGGTACTTGATGCCCTTATTAGCCCTAGCTGACTCCTCAACAAAGCCCCTGAGGCTGCCGTTGCCAAGAATTAACAATTGGGAGTCATTATCTAACTTGTTAAAAGCTTTAATTGTCTGTTTAATACCCTTCTCCTGCTCCAGCCTGCCGATGAACAAGTAAGTGAAGACCTCGTGCTCCTGCTTCTTAAACTTGAACTTAGATAAGTCAATGCCATAATGCTGCAGCACAATCCTGTCATCAGGGCAGCCGAGCTCTAATAAACAGTCCCTGGCCTTGTTAGTCGGGACGTGGAAAAAAGAGGCGTTCTCCAGAATGTACTTCCTAAAATACCTTCTGAAAATAGTCTTAGTAAAGACTGGGTGGCTGGGCAGGGTCTCCCAGCAGGTGACAACTGACCGCTTGTTATTCTTAACCGCGTGCCTCACCCCAGTAAAAGAGTCATAATTATAGAGCTCTAACGTGTTAACAAAGTCAGGGTCAAGCTCTCTCAACTCCTTTGAGAGCGAGGGCTGATAATACTGCAGCCCCAGCGCCCGGCAGGCGAGGTTGTTATAACTCTTTAACAAGTGAGTGTTAGGGTGCTTTAGCTCGGTCTTAGCAAGGGTGCCGAAGAAGTGAACCCCCTCTATAGGGGAATAGTTCTGCATCTCATAAGGGTTCAATGAGTTGCCCCTTATCACTGCCAGCCTAGTCATGACTCAACATCCAATAATAATTGTTTAACATGGTGCTCCCTAATCCTTGAAGGAATCCTTAACTCCTCACGGGTTAAGCCTTTAATACCGCCATTAATAAAAGAGTCAATCTTAGCTGCCAGTTCATCAACAGTTGAGTAGACAAAACGGTCAGGCAGCACCTCACTAACCCCGTTGCTGACATGGGTTAACACCGGCTTGCCGGTTGATAATGACTCAATAGGCACCATGCCGAAATCCTCATCATAAGGCGTGAAAACACTTAGGAAAGACTTGTCATACCATGACTGCATCCCCTTATCATCCTGCCTGCCGGTGAACTCAACATCTAGTCCATGCTCTTTAATGAAGCGCTTCAACTCCTCATAGTACTGCTGGTTGGTTATCTGGCCAACAAAGACTGTCTTAAACTTATTCTTAATCCTTGTCAGGGCTTTGAGCAATACCAGCTGGTTCTTCTCAGGCTCAACTCTTGAG
The DNA here is from genome assembly GCA_014729335.1 of archaeon. Classification (GTDB taxonomy): domain Archaea; phylum Nanobdellota; class Nanobdellia; order WJKC01; family WJKC01; genus WJKC01. The sequence goes on from WJKC01000042.1 coordinate 5,020, forward strand.
ATGCTAATCAAGCAGCCGCCCTTTTTTGCCTTTTTAAAAGAGTCGCATGAAAGGTAAAGGACTACGTGCTTGTTATAATCATAAATCAGGTTGAACTTGGTCCACATGTGATGAGAGTTAACGTATATCCTGTCAAAGTGTTTAACACTCTCCTTATCCATCCTTAAGCCTGGGAGCAATGCGGTCCTGAAAATAAAGTTCTTCTTATTAAGCGTCTTAAAATACCTGGGGTACAAGTGCTTTTCAGGGTGGTTGCAGTACCATAAAATCTTTGCCCCGAACTTCTTCTTAGCCCTCATCGCCATTATATTAGTGAAGGGCCGGTAAGCAATTATCACGTCATAATCCTTAAGAAAGTTAATGCTTCTTCTTAACAAGCTCAAGGAGACCCTGGTCCTGCGCATAAAACCCAGGTCCTCCAGCTCCTTGGCGTACTCAATGATTTTAAAATTCTTAAACTTCTCAGGGAAAACGCTTGGTTTATAATACGCGCAGGCAACGTCAACCTCGTGGCCCGCTTTTTTCAGCTTCTCAGCGTGAAAAGCCACTACCCGCTCAGTGCCGGCGTTAATCTCGAACTCAACGTTTAACAAACAGACCTTCATATTACTTTAGAAAAACAATATTAACACTTAAGAAGTTTCTGACAAGTCCCTGGTCACCTTGTCGCCGCTGACCCTTATTA
>WJKC01000043.1 GCA_014729335.1 archaeon
ATCATCCTCAGCATCCTTAATATCTGATTCATAAGCTAGCACCTGCGCCCTGGCATCAAGGTATCTGAAATAAAACCCCTTGCCTAGGAAAGGCAGGTTCATCGGGCAGCCAACAAAGGCTGCTAGAGCCCCCTCAGCCAGGGCAAACACTATGTTCTTACTCTTTCCCAGCTTCTTGGTTTTCTCCACATAACGGGCAGCAAAGTACCTCATCCTGGACTTAAGGTCAAAACTCTTCTTGTGAATATCTTTTTCTAATTTCTTAAACTGTTTTTTCAATTCCTTAAAAGAATATGGGAGTTTAAGTGATGCAATAACGTCGCGGTTAGATTCAATAAACTCTTTAAAACTATGACTGCTCTTTGATTCATAAGTCTCCAATAACCTCTCAAGCGAGTTAAAGTTATTTAATAAGTTAACATTATCACCTTCAACTTTCTTCTTAATAAAATCAATATAAGAATCCTTGCCAGATGTTTTAATAATCAAGTAATGACCCGGTTCATCCACCCTGTCATCACCCTCAGGGAATCTGAAGAAATCATGTCCAGGGGCTGATAAAATCTTTCGGCCAATAAGCGTGCGCAGATTATTAACCGCTTGATTAATACTAACAGAGTCCTGCTTATTAGTGAAGAATAAATAAATCTCTGCATAATCCCTTAAGTTAACTAACTGGTACCCCATCTTTTTTGACGTATAGACTTTATAATCAAGATTCTCGAAAACTTCTCGTTTTCCTTTATGCTCAGCTAATAATTTAAGCTCCTTATTGATACTGCTGATAAACTTGGTATTTGACTCGCTGAGTATTTCATCTAACTCAACTAAAAGGAAATCAGTTAAAACATCATTATATATCTCGCCAAGCTCTTTTTTCAACAAGTTTTTATTAATCTTTTTATCATAAGCATACCCCTTATCAAGGATTGTCTCTAAATTCTCAATCATGACTTTTCCAACAATGTGTCTCCGTTTATCACTTAAATCATCAAGAGCGTTAAGATTCTCTTTCATTAATCCTTTATACTTCTTAATCATGCCATTAAGATACTCTTTAGATTGTTTATTCAAGTTCTCCCTAAGAGTCTTTAATTCCTTAATTCGTTCATTAATAAAATCCAAGTCGCCCTTCCTAAGCCAGTTAATATCTTCTTTTAAGTCAGGGATGGAGTCAGGGTCCATTAGGTAGTTCTTAATCTCTGATAAACGACGCCTATTATTCAGAAAATCCTCTTTAATTAAAGGCAAGCCTTTCTCAAGCCTTTCTTTACCCTCGGTTAAAACTGATAGTTTCTGAGAAATATTTTCAAGCTCTGTTGAAATTTCATTAACTGTTGGGCCTAGCTTCTCACTAGTTAATTCAAGCATTGCCTTAATTAAGTAGTCGCCTTCCAGAGAAGCGTCAGGCGCTACCTCATCTAAACTAAGCTTAGCTTTCTTGACACGGCTACTAATATCAGGATGGAATTCCTTAATATAATTAATTACGTTATCATATTTAGGGTACTCATCAGGCATCTCAACAGGAGTTAATAATAAACCAATAGTCTCAGCAAGACTGCTAAACAAATCGCTTATACTTGAGTCAGGTTCCGCCTCTTCTGAATACTTCTTAATACTTTTACCAATCTCCTCTGCCAGCCCGCTATCAATTTCCGGAATCTTTTTTGAATAAGAATGTTTAAAATAATTAACTCCTCCGAAACGGCTCCTTTCTTCAGGCGACCCGCTCGCCATCCTGTGTATGATATAGTTCTTAAACTGTTCAATTAATTCATTAATCTCTTCTAATTTCTCTTGACGAGAACTTAACTCCTGTATCCTCTCATCTGAAGAATAAATACCGTCGTTTAACTCATTAATATCCACGCCGGCTAGTTTCTCTTCAAGCAAGGCTTTCTCTTTTTTTAACTCCTTGATAAGAGCCGGCTTCAAGTTTTCAATTCTTTTCTTACGCTTAGCTGCCTTAACTTTAAGTTCATTTAAGTGATCTGTAAATTTATTCTTATGATATACGTCCCAGTCAAGCCATTTTTTAGGGTCCTCGCCTTCATCATTAAAGATTCTTAAATTCAATTCATTAATCAATTGGTTGCCAACAACCCACCGGTCAACCTCTTTATCATCATCATAGAACACGTAGTACTTCTTACCTTCATGTTCAATTAGTTGTAACCCCTCTCCCTGCTCGGGTATAAAATCCGGAAGCAATGATATCTTTTTTAAACCGCTGCGTACAGAGGGTGACTTGTATATTTCAGGAATACTGTCAAGGAGCATTGCTCTCCTAATACTGCCTGCATTAACTTGGAAAGAGATTACACTACCGCAATGACTGCAGGCGTCAACTCCAAACCACTGGCTCTTCTTATCAGTCTGTTTAACGTGTTTTGATTCATCAACCGTGAATGTCTTACCACAGTCGGGGCAATTATATCTTAATACCAATTAATTTTCTCCTCCTTACATTATGTTTAAATGAAAATATATATAAACGTTGTGATTTAAAGAAGAATTGTGAGGAGAGAATCATTACTTATCATGGCATTGCTATTAATTAATTGTGCTCTTGGCTTAACCTGCACTGCTGACAATACAGGCAAACCAGGTACTTGTATTAATTCAACTTTTAATATGTTTGGCGCTGATTTTTATAAAGCCTGCCACTTCAATCCTTATTACTCCTCTGGAAGTTTATGGGTTGGCTACGAGGTATGCTATGCAACCATCAGGACAGGTAGCTTGACAACTGATACCGGCACTCCAATAGCTGATTACTGGACAACTAACCAGAACCAGTTAACCCTGTGCCAAACTCATAACGCTGCTGGCTGCGACGTGTCACCTGGCAACGGCTTTAATATTAATGACGGAGCTAGTGACCGGGGCTACTGCGATGCCAGTGATGGTAACTGCGTTAAGTGCGACTCAAATAATGTTGAGACTAATTCATGGAGCGGCGGTCCATGGATAACAAACCCGGGTGATGGTTACTGCGAGTCTGGGTGCGGTGCTCATGCTTGGTGCGATGAGAAGACAACAAATGCCTACGCGGGTGAGAGTTACTGCGTCTCTGCCAGGGAGGCTTACTGTAACAGCAGCTGCGGCGTAGTAGCCGGCACTTGCGAGCAGGCGTGCGGAGCCCAGTCAGAGACTGATGAGAAGGATACTGGCGAGGTATGCATAACTGATTATTGTCAGGACCACCGCTTGTATGATTATAACGGCGACGGCTTGATTAACCCAACGCTTGTTCAGAGCGACTGCACCTGCGATGTGACAATTGACTCCTCGCTATGCGACGCTATTAACTGCAACGCTGACCTTGAATGTGATAATGAATCACCCGGCTACCATGTTAACAATATTGGCTGCGACACTGTCTGTTCATGGGTTGACTGCGGCTTGTATGACTGGGATACCACTTCGTGTTATAACTCTTGCAATCATAACGGTCATTGTTATGAACCGGGCGTCTGCGACTTAGTAGGGGCGGGTGTTAACACCTGCGTTGTTGACGCCCTGTCTCCGTCAGTCACCATCACTTTTCCTACAGGCACTCCTTTAATTAATTACTCCTTTAACCTTGACTACACTGTCAGCGACGAGGTTGACTTATTCCTTAATTGTTATTATAGTGTTGATAATAACACTCCAATAAGCCTTGGCGAGGATGGTCAGGGACCACACTCTGAGTCAATTGTTGTAAGTGAGGACTGGCATTCAATAATTATTGAGTGCATTGATGACTCTAATAACAGTGATTACTCGCTTAACGAGTCATTCCTTTATGACGTGTCAAGACCTGATTATGAAAACCATGGGTGGGTTAATGCTAGTGGTGAGTTAAAAGAGGGTTTAGTGACTGTTGCCAACACATTAAACCTCCATGCCTTCTGGACTGATAATAACGAGCTTAACACCAGCGTGTTATGGACTAATAAGACCGGTATTTGGCTTAAAGAGGGAGTGATTGACCACCATGGCAGTTCAAGCGGGTGGAGTAATTACTCTTTTAACTGCCTTGACTACGCTAACACAACGATTGCCTGGCAGATAGTGACTAATGACAGCGCGGGCAACCATAATGAGACGATTCAGAGTTCTTTCACGGTTTATAATTACACAACTGATATAAGCGTTAACTTGAATGAGGACCCGGTTAACGGTTACCTTGAATGGGAGGCTGATGCTCAATCAACTACTGCTGAGCCGCCGTTTGACTCCCAGCGGACAACCCAGTTAGGCGACTTCAACGTGACTCATGACGGCATGGGCTTGCCAATTAATATCTCGTTCTGGCTTAATGAATCACTATCAACTAATTTCGCTGTTAAATTGAATGATGAAAATAATTATGCCAGTGCGATTGAGTTAACAACCACGCCTCAGGAGGCCTGCGGTGATATCCACCCAGGAAGTGCTTGTCAGGTATGGGTGTGGCTTGACTGGACTGGTGATGAACCAACATCAACACTAATCAATAATGTTATTGAAATGGAGAGTTACGCAGCAATATGAAAACAAAACATTTAAAAAGTAAAGTATTGAATCTTTATATGATGAAAAGGTTTTTTTTTCTACTAACTAGTCTACTTATTATTAGCGGAGCGCTCGGAGTCAGGGAGTGCGTTTATGACCCAAGGGGATTCACTTTTCACTGCAGCAACAACATGCCCGGCACCTCAATCGGGCCAGGAGATGAAGGCAACATCACTATTGTCTGCTGCTTTACTGAGCGGAGCTTCCAGGACAGTGATGAGACCCTGCCAGTCCAAGTAGAGGTTAAGGGTCACTGGTTCCACAGGGTCCAGAACCCTGACGGCTCATGGAACGAGATTAATGATACTTACCCTGCGAGCCAGTGGATTACCAACGTATCCTACCCTGAAAGAGTTAAGGGTTTTGAATCATTCCCAGTAGTGATTGAGTACAGCCTGCCAGAGAGCTCACCAGCTTACCAGGCAGGAGCAGTTATTCAGTCAAGGGTTGACATCATGGTAGTGATGGAAGGAGGAATCGTGCCTAACAACGCTGTCTACCCCCAGATTAGGATTCCTGATGACTGGGAGCCGGGCGGTTTAATCGGCTTCTTCAACGACCTAATAGGGAATAACCCTGAAGTAATAGCCGGCGGCGCGGGTTTAATACTGGTCTCAGCACTGGCTTACTCAATAAGCAAGAAAAAGAAGAAGAGAAAAAGAATGAAACAAATCCTAAAGAACAAAAAAGCTTAAAAGCAACGAATACTAAAAAGACTATAGGAGGAGACTTTATAAATGAAAAAGAAAGTAATGGCAGGAAGCGTTCTTGCTTTACTTGTAACAATGGGAATCGCAATGGCTGGAGACGGTAATGCTCCATTCAGAATTACAGTTGAAGTTGATACAACTATCTTCATACCAACACTATGTGAAGATGGGGGTTCTGTACCAAATACGTTAGAATTTAACCCTGGTATTTCAACACTTGATGACCCTGAAGCAGTTGCTATAGACACTTGTGCCACAGGCAGTATTGGTGATTGGAATGTTACAATGGCGGGTAACGTGCCATTAGATCTTAGTTTCACACTAAGCAATCTATCACCGATTGGAATAAATATAACAATAAGCAATTCCAGTCCAGCAACATATACAGATGGAGATGAAATCCAAATCACAAACCAATCTGACGATATACCGTTATGGGCTCAAGATTTAACAGACGGGAGCACTCTTAACATCTGGCAGAGGGTTGCAGCAAACACTTCAGCTTTAGGTGGAGACACCTTTGAGAATTCAATTATTGTTACGAGTGCATACACACCTTAAGCAAAACGTTTTTTAGTTTTTTTGTAATTTAATTTATCTAACAATGGTATCAGTCCGGAAACTAGTGGTTTCAGTAATTGGGTTTCTCTCAGTCCTGACTCCAATACTAGCAGCCACTAATGGTTATGTTGGGTTAAGCATCTATATTGATAATATCAGCCCATACTATGATTTCTACAGCGGGTTGAGCACTATTAATAGTATTGATGAGGAGTTCCACTGCTACGCTCACTGGGTTGACAACGTAAGGCTTGAGGAATTCGTTTTTGAGTGGGACAAGGAAGGAATGGCAAATGACAGCGCAGTGCCAATGACTGATGACTGGAGCAACGTGACCAAGACCTTTAATGGCAATGATGAAGGTAAAACAATTAATTACCGGATACATGGTTATGACAGCCGACAAAACTATAACACCACTAGTTTCAGACAAGTAGTACTAATTAACAATGACCCTGAGTACTCAGACCTAGCACAAGATAATAACAGCCCAAGCATCGGCGACCCAGTTGAGGTAAGCAGCTGGTGGGCTGATAACTTCGAGGTTGACAGGGTCTACTTGCAAACAAACGAGTCAGGCGCGTGGCATGACAACGGCTCGCCAGTGGATATTGATAACAGGAACGGATGGGCTAACTTCACAATAGACACCACTGGGTTCAATAACTCGCCTTATTACTGGCGGTTAAATGGTTACGACCAGGTAGGGAATAATAATGTTACACCTATAAGCTTCTTCACACCACAATAAATAAGAGTTTCTAGTAACCGCGTTTTAGTCGTTCAGTGAAGACTCGGGGG
>WJKC01000044.1 GCA_014729335.1 archaeon
ATCAGAACCAGAGGAACCAATGCTTCCTGATAATCCTGTTATTGTATTATCCACTTCTCCATTTATGTACATTACAATTTCACTGCCATCATAAGTAACTGCTACGTGACTCCAAGCATTAAGGGGAACTGCATTAGTTCCACTATGATATACTGGAGAACTAATTCCATAAAAATAACTTCTTAAAACACCGCTTGTTTCAGTTAATTCTAAATAATAAGCGCTTGGTTTTGCAATAATAAACGCTCCTCCTCCGGTTCCTCCATCAATATAAGCATCAGGATTAATCCATGCACTAAGAGTTATTTCATCAGTTATATCTAAACTATTATGGTCAGATACTGTTAAATAATCATTTCCATCAAAATCCAAACCATAATTACTTATTGCATCACTAACCCAAGTTGCTCCTGTTATTGAACCATGATTATCATAACTTGACGCGTCATAAATAGAAGAGTCAATATTCTCATTAAAATGCCATAAACCAACTGTTGAGCCATAAAGGTCGCCGTCATTATTACTACCTGAGTAATCCTTAACTACGTTACCTCCCCCGCTAAAGTGATAAGAGCCTGCTAGACCATCAGTACTATAGGTTCCAGGGTCTATCTGCACTTGGTAGTCAGTGAAACTCCTGCCCGACTCCTCAGTTATTGTTATATTCTTCCGGTACCTCCAAGCAGGGCTCCACCAGTCATTGCTAATGAAATCATCTCCTAAAGCGTTACAATAATCACCTGCTACATCAAGGTCAGCGTAATACTCAGCAGCGTAGCAGAAACCATCATAAAGGCTTGAAAAAGTATCAGCGTGGTTATAGTACTCGTAAGCTGACGTGTCATACAAGTACGCTACCTCTCTATCTGTTAAAGCGCGGTTGTAAATACGGGCCTCGTCAATAGTGCCGTTAAAATGGTATTGCTGCTCAGTCGGTGACCCGCCAAACCTAGTCCCTATATAAAAAGGGTCCCCGCTGTTCTGATAATCAGCGCTCGCAGTGTCACTGGCAACCTGGACCCCGTCACGGTAGATTCGACGGTCATTAGTGTCAGCGTCGTAAGTGCAGACCCAGTGATGCCAGTTAGTATCCGTGTAAGTTAAGACTGTATCCAAGTCGTTATAATAAAAACCACAGGAGAAAACATTACTGGGTCTGAAACCCATGTGGATACCCTGGTTAGTGCTTATATGACCCTGAGCCATTAAGTAATGTGAATCGCCTGTCTCATCCCGCTTAGCCCAGACAGCCAGTGTGAAGTCAGAGTTAGCAAGGTCTATGTCACCAGCATCAACATAATCATCAACGCCGTCAAAACTCAACGCGTTACCATACATGCCTAAGATCCAGTCAGAGTCATCCATGTTATTCAACGTGCCGTCATAGTTACTAATACTATCAGGCGCGTTAGTGCCGCTGGACTCGTCAAAGTGCCATTCATTCACAACCCCTTTTTTCAAATTAACCACGTCATCACCACAGCACCCCCCGTGCAGGTTGTTACCATTGTTATAATCAGAATCCCAAAAGTAACCAACAGCGTCAACATATCCTGTGTAGCCGCTATTAGATGAATCAGTATTAAAAGATAATCTTGAAAGGGTTGACCTAGCAGTATAAAAAGGGTAAGGACCATGCCTTACACCGTTAATATAAATGTAAAAAGTGTCAGCTGATAATCCCTGATAACCACCACTACCGCACTCAAAATCAATCCTTAAATGATACCATTCATTATTAGACGCTGGTATAATATTGTTAGGTGAGCCGTCATGATACGCCCAGTAATCACTTCTCATATCCACAATGAGACCGTGGTCAGCCCCGTCTTTTAAAGCCAGCCTAAAAGCGCCCTGGGACATATCAGTTATTCTCATAAAGAGTTCAACAGTGCCTGACTCACGGGCAGTGAAGTCATCATACAGATAAACTGAGTTAGCATTAGTGTCCTCTAGCGCTGCCACTCTATTATGAGAGCCTATAAAACTAAGAATACTAACTACACCGCCGCTCTCATCAACAGTCCAGCCTTCAGGGTCGCAGCCAACACAATCATCAGTGAAGGAGTAAGTTGCTGGGTAATCACTTCCATTAAGCCACGTGTAGCCTTGTGACTCGCAGCCCTCCTGATTACTTAGTGGCGCGAAGGCAATACCTAGGCTTAGGAAAACTAGTGCTACTATTACCCCCCGCCGCATTAAAATATTCTAATATATTACTATATATAAAGATTAACAGAGAGGGTTGTGCAGAGCACAAACGAACTTGAACAAAGTGAGATTGAGGTGCGGGGCCAAAATTGCCTAAGCATCACCAAAAGGGTTTATCTGCCAGGACGCCTCCACCCCGTTGACCTGAAAGCACGACCCAAAGAGCTTAGGGCTGCTACGTTCCCGTCCTGACCCGGTTCACTAATTGGACCGCCAGACAGGGCGAGGCTTCGCAGGCATTCCTAACAGGCCCCTTCAATGACCCTTAGACGCCTAAGGCTTTTCAACTCCACTAAAGAGGGTATTATGGTAAAGGGAAGCCCCTAACTCCCCAGCCTAGCACCTCAAAATATGATATTAATGATTCTATTTAATAAAGTTGTGGTAAAGGTTTTAAGGGGGTGTTGAAAGAGGCGCAGCCTCTTCAATTTAATAAGGTTGCGGTGCTCACTTTAGATTATGATACAGGAATAAGCATCCTAGCACTATTAGAATTAATGGCGACAACCAGTCCCAAGCACTTACCTCTGAGAAACTGAACAAGCCAGTTCCTGCCTCAAAACCAGTCACTCTAAAAGTCAGTGAGTCACTAATATTAGTGCAAGGACCACTGTTAAGGAAGCTTATGTCAACTGATTTTTCACCTTCACTCAGAGCCACCACTTTCACTTGATAGACAGTTGAGGACCCTGGTTGTAACTTGAATTCTTCCTGCTCTAACTCATTAGTTGAGTACCCGCTCTCAGGCGTCTTAAACAGCAACAATACTTCCTGGTCAGTTTCAACGTCAACAGTGTAATCAATCACCTCTGACCCCTTATTACTGAGAGTTAGTAAGAAATTGTTAAAATCATTAACCGGCACTGGCAGTGACTCGCCGATTGACGGCTCAATACTAGCGATGTCTAACGGGCTCAGGACCCTGAATGAAATATAACGGACAAGGTAGTCCTCCTCTCCCCCGGTCCTGGAGAAAGTGAAGTTAACAACGAAGTCGTGCTGCTGGTCAAGGTCCTCGCACCTGAACCCGCCGAAGTCAAAAGAGAATAAGCCACTGTTGCCCGGCTCAACACACTCAGGGTTGCTAGCACTAGGCGTGTAACTCATAGTGGTGTTGGTGAACTCTATGTTAGAGAAGCAGATGGTCTCGTTGCCAGTATTCTTTATCAGGAACTCAGGCTGGTAAGTGCTGGTAACGTAGCCCTCATCATAAGTTGATGAGCTGATATACACGTCCGGCAGGTTGCCATTCTCACATAAAGCATCAACGTTCCCGTCCTGATCCAGGTCGCACTCAGTGCCGCTTGGCACTAACACACCGTTGCAGCAGCAGGAGCCAGTGTTGTTGCCAAAATCATCAAGTCCTGAGTCGTCACCGCAGCAATTGCCTATTTGGTCAGTGGCTCCTCCCAGCCAGTCATAACCCAGTAATGAACAAGCACCCTCGTCTCCGTCAGCTTCGCCAAAGAAGTAACTGCCGTCACTGCAGAAACCACCATAACCATCCGTGGCGTTATAAAAGTCATCATCAACCCCGTCATCACCGCAGCAGCGAGGGTTATTGCCGGTTACCGCGTCAAGCAGCCATTCATAACCACTAGCCTCACAGAAACCCTGTAAAACATCACCATTAGTGCTGCCCAGACCATCAAAACAAGCCCTGCTTGAATTATAAAAATCATCACTACTAGAGTCATCACCGCAACAAGGACCATTCGCAGCAAAACCATCTAAAAATGAAACTAAACCATCCGAAACTTGATAAACATCATGAACATACGCTAAAATATCAATATCACCATCTTCATTAAAATCAGCAGATGTGAGACCAAAAACCGGTCCAGTGGACCCAGCATCAATAACATCACCATGATTAATAAAAGTTCCATCACCATTACCAGTAAAGTATCTTTCTCTAGCTGGGTTACTAGCGCCTAAAATAAAATCTTGATGCCCGTCTTTATTAAAATCAGCAGAAGTAAGGGCTATAGGAATGTTCATATCATCAACATGTCCTTGATTAGTGAAGCCGCCAGCGCCATCACCTGCATAAAACCATACTTCTCCATAGTAATCACCTGCAAGAATATCAATATTACCATCTTCATTAAAATCAGCAGAAGTCATACTATTACATTGGTAACCCGTATCACCAAAAATGCCTTGAGAAGTAAAATTACCCAAACCATCTCCATTAAAGAACTCTAATTCACCATCATAATCACATGTAACTAAATCAATAACCCCATTACTTTCATTAAAATCATTTGAAGTTAAACCCATTGTAGAACCTAATGCTGTTGTTACAGTATAACCAGTAAAAACTCCAGTACCATCACCTTTAAAGAACCGAATATTTCCTGAAGAATCGCCTATAATTAGATCAAAATGACCATCCTCATCAAAATCACCAGTATCAAGGCCCCCATTAAAATAACCAACGTCAACAAGATTAAATTGATAAGTAAAATTACCTAAACCATCACCAGTATAATACCTTATCCTACCATACACTTCTCCTAGAAAAAAATCAAGATGCCCATCTTCATTAAAATCAGCAGAAGTAATATCCCTAGCATCATCATAAGAAGAAAATGTTTTTAGTAAAGTGAACTCACCAATAAGATTAGTAAACCATTCATAATCTAATAATTCACAAGCACCCTTATTCCCATCAGCGTCGCCAAAGAAGTAACTGCCGTCACTGCAGAAACCACCATAACCATCCGTGGCGTTATAAAAGTCATCATCAACCCCGTCATCACCGCAGCAGGTTGAAGCAAGATAGTTATCCCCCACGTCATAATAAGGATCCCATGAGTAACCAATGGCGTCAATATATGATTTACGGTTATTAATTGAGTTATACATCCTAAACCGCAGTTGATCAATGCTCCCAACATTATTATAGAATTTAACATTATCAAGCAGTTTCTCTCCATTAAGGTAAAAATGGTAGCTGTCAGATGAAAGACCCTGATAACCACCACCGCCGCATTCAAAATCAATCCTAAAATGGTACCAGTTATTTCCGCCAATGTTAGTAAAATGAGTGTAACTGTCTTGAACCCTGCAAAGCAAATGATTATCAGTATACCTGGCGCACTCAATAGCGTTAGTGCCGTACTCATCCTTCAAGTAAAAACGAAACCAATTATTAGCATAACTATCATACTGGTACCAGAACTCAACAGTACCTGAAGTTTGCTCTTCAAAATCAGTATAAACATTAGTGCTGGTTGTATAAGAGCTGCCAACAATAAATCTTAAAACCTTATTATGACCATCCTGGCCTGAGATAACAGAGGAGTAAGAACCATCCCAAGTCCAGCCTCCTGGCACTCCAATAGCGTCGTCAGTGAATGAGTAAGTACCATAATAATCAATATCCCCTGCCAACAAGGTTTTATTAACGCCTGAAACCCAGTTAAAGCCGAAACCATCACAACCAGCACCACCGTTATCAAAACCAGAGTAGAACACGCCGTCATAACATAAGTGCTCCGTGTCACTGGCAGTGCCGTTATAGAAGTCATCATAGTATAAGTCATCGCCGCAACAAGGACCGTTAACCCCTACTAGTGAATTATCAAACCATGAGTAACCAAGGCTCTCACAATCAGCCCTGCCAGTATCGCCCTCCTGCGTAACATAGCCATCCAAGCAAATATGAGATGAATTATAGAAGTTATCAACAATTAAGTCATCGCCGCAGCAAGGACCGCTAGTGCCGTTAAGAGCCAGGTTAAAAAACACGCTGACATCATCATCATGTTCATTAGGAACAAATAAATCTAGGTCGCCGTCACCATCAACATCTCCTGTTGCAAGACCCCAGGAATCATCACCCCAGTTATAAGTTGTCACAGTAAACGTGCCGTCACCATCATTTAAGAGGATGCTGGTATCATCAGGACCGTGGCAAGCAACCGCTATGTCAAGCCAGCCGTCAAGATTAAAATCGGCTGCGGTGATGCCGCTGCGGGGCGTGCCTGCTACCGCATAATCTGCGCGGTTATCATCAAAAGTACCATCACCATCATTCAGGAAAACAGCAACGTCGTTATCATTCTGGTTCATCACTGCATAATCAAACCAGCCGTCACCATCAAAATCCCCTACAACGAGTCCGTGAGGATAGTTGCCTGCTGCGTAGTCAGTGCGGCCATCATCAAAAGTGCCGTCACCATCGTTCAGGAAAATACTTAAATCATAATCATTATCACCATTATTAACCGC
>WJKC01000045.1 GCA_014729335.1 archaeon
ATTAATGGCAGTGATATTATTATGATTGCGGAGAAGATGATTATTAATACTTGATTTCCCCCTAACTGACGCTTCACAAAATTATTCTAATGAACTCTGCCTTATAAACCTGATTTTTTTTAATCTTCTTCAATAAGCTTTAATAACCTGCCAATACCCTTATTAAATAACTTGCTTGCATCAGGCAGCACATCTCCTTTAAAGACTCTAACTTTCCCGTGCTCAAATTCTTTTAAGCCTTCTCTGAAAGTAAGTGATCCAGGAGTGTATAAGGCTCCAGTAAAAGCCTTGTTCCCGAACATCCTCCCTACAACGTAGCAAAGGTTCTTTGCATCGTTAAAGCTGCCGATTAATGCTAGTACTCTTTCTTCTATTTGAGCATCTTTTGGTTTAATCTCTTCAAGATGGATTTTTAAGTATTCCATCAGGGTTATCTTTTTATTTTGATATTCTTCAAAACTCATTGAATATTTTTTCAATTGCATTACTTATAAATTTTTAGTTAATAAGGGATATAAGTTATTGCTCAAGCTTAGGTCCTGAAACACTGCCGTTCTGATTAAATCCTCGCTGCTCCCAGAAACCTTGGTAATCACTGTCAGCTGATAACTCTATTCTCGTAACCCATCTAATCCACTTGTAACCCCACTTGTCTTCAGCCACTAACTGGAACGGGTATCCATTTGCAGGCGGTAAGGTAACGTTATTAATCTTATAAGCTAGGATTATATCATTACTTAGTAAGTAATCAAGTGACAGCGAGGTTGAGTAGCCGTCATAAGCGTGGAATATCACTGTATCAGCTTCAGGCAGTACTTCTACCTCGTTAAACAAGTCCTCAAGCAATACCCCCTCCCATAGTATTTTAACACTCCATCCCTCCACACAGTACAGGGTTACAACTTTTTTATAACTTTGATGAGCAAGCACTTCATTATAAGAATAATTCATAGGGTTATTCACTAAACCGTTAACCTCTAATTCGTACTCGCTGATGTTAACGTATTGAGGCCCCCTTATTGAATTCTCTCTGAACGCGTTTATTGATGACAAGTCCTCGCCCTGGTAGCCAGTTACCTCTGCTTCTTCTAGTTCGACTGCGCCCCTAGTAACACAACCAGTGATTAAAAGTAAGGTTAGGGATATTAATAAGGTTTTTTTCATTTTATCGGCTTTACTTCAATCGCGTTTTTTGGGCAGCCGGCTGCCGCATCTTTGTTGCACTTAACATCTTTTCTATCTATCTCTATTTCAAAAACGTTAGTCCCCTCCATCTTGCCTGTCTCAGGATTCTTCTTTTTAACTTCTTTCATTCCTTTCAAGTGAATTTTTCCTTTATCTTCATTAAACTTCCAATACTTAGGGCACCTTGCCTCGCACACCCGGTTCTCCTCGCATCTATCACGATAGAATATTACTTTATGCTTAGTTTTAGCCCCTTCTCCCATTATTATCTTTAAATTAATTATTACTTATATAATCTCTCTTTCTTAAAAGCAATATTTTCAAGCTCTTTATACCTGGTTCTTACGGTCGCCTCACTAACACCAACTACCTCAGCTACTTCCCGCTGGCTCTTGCTGGAAAAGATGTATATGGCTGCGCCTGCTACACCATTAAGGTCCCTGCCATTCTTTAGTTTAAACGGTATTTTGTTGTAAAACTTGATTATCTTATTTGATTCCTCAAGTGATAATCCTAGGTCTGAGCAGTACTTATTAATGGGCGGAGCAGCTGGTTTTAATATAAGCCCGAGCTCTGATAGTATTCCTTCTTGTACTAATAATTTAAAACACTTGGCTATCCTGTTCTTTTTAATATTAAAACCTGAATCTGTGAGAAGGTCTTTTAATGATCCTGGCTGTTCATGAACCCTCATGCTAGTGTATAGTGATGCTATAACAAGGTCTTTTATTGAACGCCCCCTGGATAATTGTTTCTCAGCGCACTTAAAGTATATCTTCTTAGCTTCCTTCCACACATAATCTGGTGTGCTGAAATTACTCTTAAGCGTTCTGAAAAGTGATTCACTGGTTATTAAGTTGCGGTTTAGTGATTCATTGGTCCATGCTTGTATCTGCCACTTATTACACCTATTAAACATTCGTTTAGTATTATTGGGGATTTTTTTATTAAGGTAATCGCGAGAATCATCACTTAATGTTCTGTGAGCCCATTTTTTAAGCACGGGCTCGGTCTGCCTCCGACTCTTCACTTCTTCTTCACTAAAAGCCCTTTTTGGATGAAAGGTTATCACTCTGTCAAGCACTTCTGCGCAGAGAGGGCACACCCAGTAACCATTGTTTTTAACCTTCCTAGGGTGTCTGCATTCACTAATTGACTCGTTCTGTGTCATTATGAATCATATTTAAAGTGTTATTTAATAACTTTATCATAGACTCTATACGCCCCTGATAAGAGTATCACTATCATGTAACCAATAAATAAGTAATAATTAATCACGTTCTGCAGGGTAACCCCATTCAATGCGTGCAGGAAGATTATTGGAAACAAAGCGTAATTAAAAACGTGAATAATCCGCCATAACTTATTGTTATAATTAACGTTAAAGAAGTATTTTAAGTCGCTGGTGCCAACCGTGATGAACATTATATAGAAAGCAGCTGCGCCGAGGTTATTGCTAATAGAATTATTAAATAACAACGCGCTTAGCAGGTTATTATCAATTAAGCCCCTTATGATTACATGGATTGATGCTATTATTAGGGTGGCAACGCCTAGGTAGTTATGGAACCTGAAGACTTTTACTGGATGATATATCTCTTTGAAGAAGTCTCTGAACGAGCCAAGCATTACTTGTAGCAGGACGTTCAGGAAGGCTGTTAAGCCTAGCATTCTTGATAAGAAGCCAATATTAAATGAGTAATTAGTGAATAAGTAAATCATTGGCACTCCGTAAGCAAGTAAGAATAGTAGTGGTATGGCGCACTTGTTATGCTTAAAGAATTTCTTCATCCTTAATTAAGGAATTAATTAATTATTATTAACTTATTGGATGGTTCTTGTAGTATTTTTGATGATAATCCTCTGCTTCATAGAACTCAGGTGCTTTTCTCAGTTCAGTCATCATTTTATTATTAATTAACTTCTCTGCTTGTTCCCGTTGCTCCTCATTATAGTAGAATATCACTGACTTGTACTGGTCTTTTTTCATTATTGTCGGGTCATGAATTTTAAAGAATACTTCTAATAATTCCTTGTAAGAAACCTCTTCTGGGTCATATTCAACCAGCACTACTTCAGTGTGACCTGTCTTCCCTGAACTGACTTGTTCATAAGAGGGGTTCTTGGTTTCACCACCCATGTAACCCACGATCGTCTTTACTGGCAGTTCATCAAATACTTGCTGCACGCCCCAAAAGCAGCCGGCTCCGAAAGCAGCTTTCATTCACCCTCTCCTTTAAAATTGAGGGCTATTGAGTTAATGCAGTAACGCTTGCCTGTTGGTTTAGGCCCGTCATTGAATACATGCCCCAGGTGGCTCCCGCACTCAGCGCACCTGACTTCTATCCTGCCAGTGGCGTCTTTTTCTAAGATTACGCTGTCTTTAACTGCTTTATTAAAACTAGGCCACCCTGTCCCTGACTCAAACTTAGTATCAGAGTTAAACACTTTGTTACCGCAGGCTGCGCAGTGATAAATCCCTTCTTCTTTTTTATGCAGTAACCTGCCAGTGTATGGTGGCTCTGTCCCGCTTTTCCTTAATACCCTGTACTGTTCTGGTGTCAGCTCCTCGCGCCACTCGCTCTCTGACTTCATTAAATGATTATTAAACAAAAGGTTTATTTAAACTTAAACACTTATTTGCAGCTGCTAGTTTAATAGTGCTTTTAGTGGTGATTATATACTTATTCACCCCTCCGGCTACAACCCAGTTACCTGCCTTGCGCTGAGACTCCTGATAGTTGTCCAAGCGACTGCGCTTAATATTGTTTCAGCACTCGCCTGGCACGTAGTAGTTAATACCTGCAGCGCACGCTTGGCAGCCATTGCCATAGGTTTCTCCGTCGCTGCCGCACACTGGGTCGTATTCTAAGGTACAAACTTCTGCTACTTTCTCAGCTGCTGTACATACATGAGCGTCGGCTGGAATCATCGGAATCGATGAAAACACCATTATAACAAGTATTATAACGGTGCCTGCTACAAAGATTGTCAGGTTATTATCCCATTTCATAGTTATTAATTAGTTATTATATGTTAATATAGTTTTAGCACTCATGCTCACTGCAGTAATGCACTGCGAAACTGCACTCAGGCACTATGTCTAGGTTATTCTTTTTAGTATAAGCCACTACTTCCTTCATTATCTTAGTTGCTAAGCCCCTGCCCCTATATTCTTCAGGCGTGTAAGAACTAACAACTCTTAGTTCATCTCCTTCTTTTTCACAGGCAATCTCGGCTCTAACACCGCCTAGTTTAATGTAGAAAGTGTATTCTTCACGCAATACTTCACTCATTATTACTTAACAACAAGTAATTAAATTAAAAGAGTTGTGGTGCACTTAAGCACCACAACTGCATGAAGGGACGCCACAATTTCCTTCACAATTTAATGCACAGTTATTATTGCCACATGGTTTAGTTGCACCACAAGGGCTCGGCTCAGGATTAGCTGCCTGTTTGTTACTGGCTAAGGCAATATTAACTAGGTAGAAGCTACCTATTATTATTGCTATTGCAAAAAAGACGACTATCTTATTCAATTTTCAAAACACCTCCATTCATTATGTTAAAATCATAAACAGTGATTAATAAATATTAATTATTATGAAACTAGTTTCACTTATAAATTACATTTTACTGATAACTCGCTGAGACTTGCTAACGGCTTTACCCCTACCATTTTGTTATTGTTCGGCAGAATCCAAGTTGGATATGATTGAATCTTATTTGATCTGCACCATAACTCATTATCATCACAATTCTTGTAATTAATATATTTGAATGAACTGCCAAATCTTGTTTTTTGTGCTCTGCATGAACTACACCAATCAGTGCCCGCCATTATAAAACCTTCATTTGTTAAGCACTTGGCAAAATCATCATATTGACTAAAACTTAGTTGTGAAAGAATTGCGTAATAACTAGTTAGTATGACTATAATAATTATAACTAATAGTATGCTATAAGTCTTATACGCCTTTGTTAGTTTCTTAACAAACCTGCTTTTAAGGGTGCCATGCTTTGCTCTTACATGCTGTTCTAAAGAGCGTTCAGAGTTGAAGTTTTTATTACAATGCCTGCATTTAGTCATTAGTTAATGATTAAAGCAGTTGGTTATTAATGTTAATTATTATGAAACTAGTTTCTTACGTAGCTTGACAATATTACCAATACCTGAACGTTTACGTGTGACTAGTCCTTTCTTTTCAAGCCGGTTCAGTATCCGGGTCATTTTAACTTTACTAACACCTAACTCTTCAATTAACCTGCTTTGTTTCATATTATTATTATTTGCTTTCAGTAACTTGTATAATTCCCTCTCCTTGCCTGAAACTGCTAGTTTAACTTTTTTCATCCACTGGTAAGTCCTGACTTTATCAATAAGTAATAAGTAACTACTAACACCAACTATAATGATTATTAAAATAATACTGAATACTCGCTGCGCGGCAAGCGTTTGGTACATTGGACAGGTTAAACCATGAGAGCATGAAGTGTTAATTATATTGCTAAGAGCTAGGTCATAAGACCAGGCTAACAGCACTATTAAACTAGTTACTCCCATCAACATTAGACCTATATTCCGGTTCTTCATTATTTAATTAAACCTATAGCTCTATTTAAATACCTTTATAAGAATCAAGTGACTAGGCTTTATTGTTAAAGGTGATTTTTTTTGAAAAAGTTTAAGTTGCCGGCACTACCATACGCTTATGACGCTTTAGAACCTCATATCTCTGAAAGGACTCTTAGAATTCATCATGACAAGCATCATAAGGGGTACGTTGATAATGCTAACAAAATCCTTAATAGAATGAGCGGTGATAAGTCACTGTTGAAGTCTTTTTCTTATAATGCTGCGGGCCAGTTGCTTCACTCACTTTTCTGGACTAACATGTCTCCTAATGGTGGTGGCAAGCCTAAGGGAAAATTGTTAAAGGCAATAAGTGACGATTTTGGCAGTTATGAGGCTTTCAAGCAGGAGTTCAGCAACGCAGCTAAGTCTGTTGAGGGCTCTGGCTGGGCTGCACTTACTTACTCTCAGGACGCTGATGGGGTGGTTTTAATCCAGATTGAGAAGCATAATGTTAACATAGTTCCTTCGTATGAGTTATTATTAGTGATTGACGTCTGGGAGCACGCTTACTACCTTGATTATCAAAATAATAGAGGGGCTTTTGTGGAAGCTTTCTGGGAAGTTGTTAACTGGGATGAGGTCAGCAAGCGTTTTAACTCAGTTAAGTAACTAATAATAATAAGGGGATAACTAGCATTGATATTAGCAATACTATGATGCTTTTTTTATTCATTCTTAATACTCTTCGAGTTAAGAATCGCGTTACATTATATATGAAATCACTTGTCTTGCTTGAGATGATGAATAAGAATCCTATTAATGATATTAGTGTGAACATCACTCCAGCTGATATGGAAAACGGTGTGGCAACAGCTAATGAGCCTAAAAGCACGTCAATGAATGAACCAGTGATTGTTCCTATTGCATAGGGTATTGATTGTCTGAATTTTATTAAGCCAGCAACTGCTAAAGGCACCAACAAGCTTAATGAGGCGCTGTTGCTCGCCATTAATAAAGTGATGCCGAAGCCAATGATAAAGGCTTGTTTATCAGAGCTCATGTACTTGTTTATTATTGACCTGGCGTGGCGCTTGCCGCCTAAAAAATCAATTACTATCCCGCCCAAGTATTTTAAACTAATCGCGAATAATAAACCACCAATAAAGATTAAAGTTATACTAGTTGCCCCCTGTCCCAGGAACCATAAGGCTGACTTAAATAACATTACTAATGGAGTGGTTACCAAGTCTATAGGGCTGGCAGCCATGCTAGGGGCCGTGATTGTAGTAAGTGAGCTCCTTAATAAGTTTGAAGCACTGGTGAAGAAACTAGTTGTCAGTTCAAACACTATCACTAATAATACTAATATTAAAGTATAAACTAAGTTTGCCAGCCCTATTTCAAAGCCATGCCTTAAGTCATTAGCATTTCTTGGTTTTAAGAAGAGCACTGCTATTAACGACGTGCTAGTGTTGCCAATTATTGTGCCAATCAACGCCCAGAATAACAGATTAATGTTTAAGGCGCCGGCGTCTGCGAGCATGATAGTGAAAAAAGCAATAACTGACCCTGACTGTGACAGAAAAGACACTATCCAACCAAGCGAGAAAGCATTTTCAATTGTTGACAGACTGGCAGCCATGTAGCTTAACGCGGCGCTGCCAAGATTAATCACTCCCTGCTTAAGAAAGGCTATTCCCAGTAAGAATAAGTATATTAATGCAATGAAGCTGATAACCTTAATTATTAACTCATGGCCTGAATAGACTCTTTTCTCTTTTCTTATCACTTCTTTTTTAAGATTCTTTACTTCTTTTTTCTTTTCTTTAAGCTTTGTTTTCTTTTTTTTTAAATCCTTTCTCAGCTTCTTCCATTCCTTGAACTGCTCTGTTACCCCGCCGCCCCATAATGCGTTCTTGCCGGTTTCATTCTCATACTCATTCATCAGGTTCGACTTTTCCATTATTATTTTTAGTAATTAACTTATATTAAATGTTTTTAATATCAGTTTATTTAAGCAGTAATAATGAGGATTGGTTACGCTTGTGTAAATACTGTTATTGGCTGCTCCAGCAGCAGGACTTTCAGGTTAAAGAATTACTCAGAGGAAAAACTTTTGATAACAATTAAAGAGAATCTTAAATGCCTTGAGAAGATTCTTAAATGGAATGTTAAACACAACATCCTTTTTTTCAGGGTTTCAAGCCAGTTAATCCCCTTCGCCTCTCACCCTGTATGCAAGTTTGATTGGCAGGGTTATTTTAAAAAACAATTCAGGAATATAGGTTTAATTGTTAAAGATAACAAGATTAGGTTATCAATGCACCCTGACCAATACGTTGTTATTAACTCGGATAAAAAAGACGTTGTAAAAAGAAGTATTAGTGAATTAAAATATCACTGCGACGTGCTTGACTTAATGGAGCTGGATTCTGCTAATAAAATTGTCATCCACGTTGGAGGAGTTTATGATGACAAGGAACAAGCAATTAAGAGGTTTAAAAGAATTAACTCAAAACTGCCTGGCAATCTCAGGAAGCGCTTGGTCGTTGAAAATGATGGGAAATCCTATGATGTGAAAGATTGTTTAAACCTTGGGCTGCCAGTAATTGTTGATACACTTCACCATGAATTAAATAATAATGGCGAGTCATTAAGAAAGGTTATTAAGTTAGCTGAGAAAACTTGGGAAAAAAGAGACGGTGTGCCAATAGTTCATTACAGTGAGCAGAGAAAAGGCGCTGTTAAAGGCGCTCACTCAAGGACTATTAGTGTTTCAAAATTAAAGAGTTTTTTAGATAAAACCAGCAGGGGTTTTGACTTAATGCTTGAAGTTAAGGATAAGCAGCAAAGCGTTGTTAAGTTCTTAACCAAATTGCCCGCATAAAACTGTTTTATTATTACCCTATCTTTCTCGGGCTGCTATTGCGGTTATTGTCAGCTTAAGCAACGCTTTTGTTAACTAACCGGGTTCGTAACCCTGCCCATGAATACTATCGCGCCCGTGCTCCGCTCCTGTATTAGGAATATGAATGGGTGATCTGCCCTAAAAATCTTTGGCGCCTCAATAGGCGCTGATGTTATGGCTATAACCACCGCTGTTGCTGCAGCCGCCTCTGTTCCTTCCTCGTTCACTTCAACAAATCCTTGATGAATCACTTCATCAATCATTAATGGAAAACTGCTCATGCCACTAAAATTAGCTGACTCTGTGAAAGCTGCCGGCATACCCATCTCTTTTAACTCTCCACTTAAGAAGTACTTTGTTTCAAAAGTGAATCTTGGCAGGTAGATGTAAACCTCCTCTAGTGTTAAACCACTCCTCCACTCATTCAACTTATTATTTGTTAAACCTTCTTCAACAGTTATCAGCGACTCGTTCTTTGGCAGTATTAACAGCATTGATAAATCACCACCTTTATAAGCTAGTTCTAAAACCTGAACACTATCATCCTCTGTGTAATTAAAGGTTAACTCACTATCTGTTAAGCGCATCATTGGCACAGTCACTGATTGACTGCTCGTATTGAAGTACTGATCCATTGTATCATCCTTGCTGAACTGGTGCTCCCAGTAACCCTTAAAGTGGACAGCGTTTGTTAAAACTAAACGTGTTAAAGGGCTGAGCGTTCCCGGCGGCATTATATTCTTAATCTTATTATTAGTGTGCTCCTCAACCCAGTTGTTAATCCTTGCTCGTGACTCCTCTGTTC
>WJKC01000046.1 GCA_014729335.1 archaeon
GTAGCAACACAATGGGCTGAAGCAATAAACAAATTAAGAACAGAGGGTTTTAGAAGTTCTTCAAAGAAAGTTGATGATGACGCTCTAGTAATATTAAAGAAAAGATATGCTAAAGGGGAGATCTCTAAGAAAGAGTATCTTGAAATGAAGAAAGAACTGAAGTAGTTAACATTTATAATTCATCCTTGCATTAGTTCTGACTATGGCTAAAAAGAAAACAAAGAGATCATATTATTACATTGAATTAATTGCTATTATTATTTTAATGGCTGTTTCATTTGGCTTGATATTCATCGGTGTTTACGGAATTAACCAAGCACTATATTTTCAACAACAATGCGAGACAACAGTCGTCCAAATACTATCATTCCTGGGACTAGGAATCAACTGCGGCGACGTGCCTAACTTCCTAACAATGGCTGAAGTAATGCTAATAGTAGGTATTATTATATTAGCAGCAGACGTATATGAAATCAACAGGTTTAATAAAATAATGAAGAAGAAAAGATGAAGTATACTATGTATAATAAAGAACTTGGATGCTTGCCATTCAAGTGCAAGCGATGCGGTAACCATTATTGCACTAAACACCGTTTACCTGAAGACCATAAATGCGAAGAAAGGATTTTTTTAGTGATTCCCTATAAACAGTCACCTGGTTTTTCAAAATAAAGAGTAACCTTTATAAAAGACTCTAAATTATCTTCAATAAGTCACTAGTTACCTATGTAATTAGTAAACGAAACAGGTGTTATTAAAATGGCTCATAAGAAGAAAGCTGGCACGGCTGGTCGTTACGGACCCCGCTACGGCAGGAAGATTAGGTATAAGGTCAGGACTGTTGAGAAAGCTCAGCGGGGAAAACAGGAGTGCCCTAACTGCGGCAAGCACAAGATTAAAAGACTAGCTCAGGGCATCTTTGAGTGCAGGGGCTGCGGGGCTAAGATTACTGGCAATGCTTACACTATTAAATAAGAACTTTTCTTAAAATTATGAATATGTTAGTAAGATTAGTGTTAAGGATGCCCGAGTACTGCGCTGAGTGCGGTTACCCTTGTTGCGACAGGGCTGATTGCTACCTGGGCAGTGAGTGCCGGGAACAAGGACACCACAACCACTTATGCGACACCTACCCCTTTTATAGCATGCTGCACGGCTACACCGGACCATACGGGGCGCTAGGAGTTGATTGCTGGCGGATAACTAACCATTGCGACGGCCTGGACTTAATGATTAATAATAAAAGACTAGGGGACATACTGCAGGGATTCAAGGATGAGATTAGCACAGGTAAGGAGTTATTAAGACTAGAGGATAATGGTGTTGAACTAATAGTGAATCCAGTTAAGATAGAGGAAGTTAAATGCTTTCAGGAAACAATTCTTAAATACTTAATTAAAACTTCTTGTAAATAGCAGTTTTGTCAATCAATTCAGTGTGACTCGTGAATAAGCCCTTGCAGCAATAACGCTCCAAACCCACTTTCTTAAGAGCCTTCTCAGGATTCATTCCCTTCTTAACCAGTTCCTTAAACCGTTCATACAAGTGACCAATTGGCTTGCCGCAAGTAAAACACCTAACAGGGATCATGCTACTATTGAACCAATAAACCTTTTATAAATGTTATCATCATTTTTTTAATAGGGATAAGCTCTGTTATAAACTTGTTTTAATCTTATTAACCAGTTTATTAACGGGTTCAGATAAGTACTCGGCGGGTATTGGCTGGTCCTTTATTGAGTAAAGAAATAATTCAAGAACAATGCTAGTGTAAAGATTCCTGCCAGTACCCTTTAAAACATTCTTCAAACTCTTTTTTAACTCAGGGAACTGCTTTAATGACTTCTTGGCAAAATCCACTGGGTTAGTGTTCTCAAGCCAGCAGATATTCTTTAATTGACGGCTGTATCTTAAACAATCATTAAATAAACCCTCAAGTCTTCCTGAGAATCTGCTCTCATGTTCTTTAAGCAATTCATGAATGGACTCGTATAATCTCTTCTTAAACATTATGACTCAGGGGCTTCAAATTTTTGGACAACCGGTTTGGCAAGGATTAACCCAAGCGACTTATCATTCTCAAGGTCTGTTTTTAAACTAGTCAGGTAGGCTCTTTTCTTCCGAAAATAATCATCTCCTAATAACTCACTAGTCAGGTTATTAAAAGAAGGCAGGTCATTGAAAACATTAGACACTTTTAATTCAATCTTACAATCATCACACTTAATAACCGATCTTAATTCAGGCTCTTTAGAGTAAGTTATGTCAAGATAACACGAAGGGCATAGAAAGTAATAATCAGTCATCTAACTCAATTAATAGTTTAGATATTATATAAATATTACTGCCCTTTCTTAGATAGTTTGCGGTACTTCTTCCAAGTATCAAATAAATGCTGAAGCGCCTGCAACGCGTTGCCGCCCTTAATTAACTCTTTATCAGGCGCGCCAAAACCCTTAGCCTCTTTAATAAAGCGATTAATAGTCTTAATTAAGTGTCTAGGCTGAACAGAGAAAACCCCGGCTAATTCATTAACACTGCATTCAACAGGCGCGCCCAGCAGCTCCTCAACCTCTTTAACAATTGACTCGCGCTTAGCAACGTAGTCACGAGCATAATCACCAGTAACGTACTCTAACCTGACAACGCCGTCCTGAATCTTGCTGCACTTAATAATCTTAATTAAGCCAATATCCCTGGTATTGCTCACGTGAGTGCCGCCGCAGGCTTCAATATCAGTGTCCCTTATATCAACAACTCTTATACGCTTGCGGGGAACGTCTCCCCCCTGGTATAACCTGAAACCAAACTCTAACTCAGCCTCCCCGCGCTTCATCTCCCGCTTGCCAACACTAACGCCTTTCTTAACCACCTTATTAGCTTCGGCCTCAATCCTATTCAACTCCTCAGGAGTAATCCTCTTATAATGAGTTATATCAAGCCTTGCTTTAGCAGGACCTACTTTTGAGCCAGCCTGCCACACGTGCTCGCCTAATACCCGCCTCGCCACGCCGTTAATAATATGAGTGGCAGTGTGATTGCGCATCAAGTCCTGCCGCCGGTCTTTATTAATCAAACCCTTAACCATGTCCCCTTTCTTGAACCTGGGCTCAGCAGCTAGTACGTGAACAATCTGGGAGCCCTGTGAGATAACGTTTACCACCTTAACCCCTCCTAGTTCTCCAGTGTCATGCAACTGACCGCCACTAGTGGGGTAGAAAGCAGTCTGGTTCAGAACCACGCACTTACCCTTAACCCTTAACACCCGGGCATTGAAACCTGTTAAGTCACGATAACATAATCGCTTAACAGCAGGCAGGTCGCTGGTCTTTAATAAACGTTTATCCTCCAAACGTTGTTCCTCTTCCTGTTCATGCAGTTCATTAAGCCTGGTGTAGAAGTCATCAGGGATAACAACTCTAACACCTTTTTCCTCACCAGCTCTTTTAACTCTTTCAGGAGGGATGCCGTGAGAATCATAAGCCATTAATAAGTCACTGACCCTGGCGCCCTTGTTAAGCAGTTCATTAATCAACCGCTTCCACTTCTTACGAGTCTTGAGGAACTTCTTCTCCTCATGATTAATAATCTTATTAACCTGGGGCATTGCCTTGATTAACTCAGGGAATAATGGTTTCAAGTACTCAGCGTGCCACTCGCACACGTCAACCAGGTTAATACTCCATTCATAATCCTTAATAAAATTATAAGCCCGCCTGAATAATAACCTGATATTATAACCGCCTCCAGTATTAGACGGGACAGCGCCGTCAGCAATGGTAACTAATAACGTCCTAGCGTGGTCGGCAATTGAGAACAAAGCAGCAAGGGGCATAATGGATTCTTTTAACTCCGCGGGTTCAACCCCAATCTTATTGCCAATAGTGGTCCAAGCCTCCTCCATGTCAACCTCGTCAGTGTTAAGCAAACCAGAGTAAGGAAGGAAGTCCTTATAGAAGCCGGGGACTTTTACACCAGTTATCTTAAATAATTTCTTCATAACTGATGGGTAGATAGCCTCGTACATAGTGTTAGAACCAGTAGCCAGCCATGGAATCCTGGCAAGACCCAAGCCCATGTCAAGAACATTCAATTTCAAAGGCTTCAAGCCTTCAGGCGTTACATTATACCTCATATAGACTTGATTGCATAACTCTAAACCCTTGGTGAAGAATTCAATACTAACCCCCATGTTGCCCCCGCCGCTCCACTGATCCTCGTGAAAGATTAAATCCTCAGGTTTAACACCAATGCTCAGGAACCATTCAACCAAGTCCTTAAAGTATTTATCCTGCTTAAAATCCTTTAGGCTGGTGAAAGCGTGCTGCCCGACCATTACAAAACAAGTGCCGTGCCTGCCGGACAAGCCAATGTTATCAATATCATTAAACCTGACGCATAACTGAGGCACCACTAAAGGGTTAGCAGGGGGTTCAACCAAGCCGTTAACAACGTACGGCTGGAAGTCAGCTATTGAGAAGGGCACAAAAAAAACATCGTTACGCCAGCGAGCCACTACAGGGTAACGCTTAATAGGGGTGTAGCCTCTTTTCTTCATGAATGATGAGAAACTATTCCAAGACTGGATAAAATCAAGCTTCTTTTTTAATGGCTGGTTAATGAACTCGTAGCCGCCGATGCAGGCCGGCTCACCGCAGACGCCTCGCTTCTTCTTACTCCAGAACATTATCCCGCACTCACTGCACTCCCCCCGTTTAAAACCCAGGCTCTTCAAAACCTTGGTGGGGTAGTAAGCATCAGGGTTCTTCCGAGTCTTGGTTTCTAACTCTTTCTTTAATTCTTTTTCATTAACCATTCTAATTCAAATTTTAGTAATCTTGTTCTTTTAAGGGTTTAGAATCCCTGAAACGCATCCTCTCACGCAGCTCTGGGTAGCTTAGTTGCAGGTGGTTAGCTGTTTTTAACTCAGGGATGTAAATCTCACTTATGAACCTGTTTAAAGAGTAAGCAGCTGCTTGATTATGACCTCCCTGGAACGGCATGTTGCCTTCACCGTGCAGGAAGTCATCATTAATAACTAATTCAAGGCTTTCATTATTAAAGAATAAAGCGTAGCTGACCATTATCTCTTCTCCTGGTTTAATAAGATGGCTTAACTCCTTATTATCCCTTTTTATCCGGGTGAAAAGGTTATGGGCTTCTTCTTCACTAATGTCATAGTAAGAGATTAACTCTGTTGTTAAGTTAGACAGGGCGTCAATCTTAGTAACATAAAACTCTCTGCTATTGAACTTCCATAACCAGTTTAACTTAGATTTATCAACAGTGAATTTAGGAAACCTTTGTTTGAAAAAGGATAATTGGTTGCCTTGCTCAACGCTTACTTGTCTGCTTACCACGCCTAGCACTACTCCTGCAGGGCTTCTGAGGCTCTGTTTGACGGCTGTCAGCTACTAATAAGTGACGGTCATAAGCCAGGTACTTCTTCCTTAAGTCCTCGTCACCAGTAATTTTAACTAATCCTTTAGCAATTGATAACCTGACAGCCTCTGCTTGGCTTGAAGCCCCGCCGCCCATTACTTTAATACTGAAGTCATAATCACCAGCAGCGTCCCCGGCCAGCACTAATGGCTCTTTAATCCTCATCCTAGCCATCTCACTACCATAAATACTTAATAACTGGGAGTTAATCCTGACCACTCCTGAGCCGGGTTTAATATTTGCCCTGGCAATAGCTTTCTTCCTCATCCCTGACACGTGCACGTGCTTAGGCTTTTTCTTACTCACGCGCGACCACCTAGTTGCCTGCTTAAATCCTGAAGAGTTATGTATCTTTGTATATTAGAGTTATTTAATTGGAACTCCTTAATTGTCTTAGCCTTATCCTTTAACTCGCTTGGCACGCCAAGGTAAGTTTTTATTCTTTTAAAAGCTTTAGCCCCTCGTTCTTTCTTATAGGGTATCATTCCTCTGATAATTCTTTTAAGAATCCGGTCAGCTCTCTTAGGATGAAAAGGTCCTGCCAGAGCGTTTCCACGGTTAATCCTTTTAACAAATTCTTTAATAGTTGAGTTACGCCTGCCGCTGATAACTGTTTTCTCAGCGTTGACAATCCTTATAGTCTCACCTTCAAGTGCTAGTTTAGCAACCCAGCTGGCAAGTCTTCCAGCAATTAGGTCAGTGGCGTCAATAATAATCATCCAATAATCCTCCCAATCTTTTTCTTATCATATAATTCCTTGATACTGATTGCTTTGCCTTTAGCTTGCTTAATCTTTTTAAGAGCTGAGTCACTGAAGCGCCAGGCAGCAATGGTTAATTTATGATTTAACCTGCCAGTTCCCAGCACCTTGCCAGGGACAATGATTGTCTCCCCGCTATTGGTGTTATCATTA
Organism: archaeon; assembly: GCA_014729335.1. GTDB lineage: Archaea > Nanobdellota > Nanobdellia > WJKC01 > WJKC01 > WJKC01. Next base: position 6,357 of record WJKC01000046.1, read on the forward strand.
ATTCTTTTAAGGTTAACTTCCCGCCTCTTGCGCGCAGGCTTGTTTAAATCCATCGCAACCCTTTTCCAAATAGGCTTTTTATCCCTGCTGAGAGTCCTGATTAACTTTTTCAAGTGCTCGTTTGTTGAACCTGTTCGCTTAACCATGATTCTATAAGGAAATTACACCTCTTTTTTAAAGGTTTTGCTTCTCTTGGTTGCCGGGGGTTTAGAAGGGGCGCGCTGGGTTGGCTTTTTTAATGTTTTTAACCCTGGATCTTAAGGTGACTTCAGTAATCATTGCAGTTTCAGATACCTCTTTTTGAGTCTTCTTGTACACGGTTGGTCTTAATGCCAGGTAAATGGCTGCTGCAGCAATCCCTTTAGGGTTTTTGCCAACTCTTTTTAAACCATTAATGGTTGCTTGTTCAATAATGCTGTGAGCTTTTTTCTGGTACTCTAAGGGTATGTTTAAGTCTTCTCCAAACCTGTATACTAATCTCTCCGCGGTTATTGGCTTGTACGTTATGCCTAGTTCTGGCAGCACTTCATTCATTATTATCCCAAGGCTTTGATGAACCCCTCTTTCTTCCAGGTTATTCTTTTCAATAATCTCTTTAAGTAATTTAGGGCTTTTATGAAACCTGACAGCGGTGTAGATTGACGCGCCAATAAAATTATTTATGCTCCTGCCCATGGTTAATTTCTTTCTGGCAACTACTCTGTAAATCTTCCGGGCAGTATCCTTAACATGGTCTGGCAGGTTCAGTTTATTGCAGTAAGCTTTTAACTTAGGCTCTGACTCCCAGAAGTTGCGTTCAATAGAACTAATCAGGCTGTTTTGAATCTTGCTTAGACGTTTAAATAATGATTTATTAACTCTGTTTAGTTTGTTGCCTTTACCATCCCTGGACCCTTTAATCATTGTCCTGGGGCCAAAATCCCTCCATCTAGGCTCAGTCCTTTTTCTTTCACTTATTTCATTATTATTATACGCTCTTTTCTCCAGGGAAACTATTTCTTCATCTAATGTCAGGCCGCAAGCCTCGCATACAATAAAACCCTCGCCAGTGTGGAAGTTGTCATAGTTAAAGCACTCAGGGCAGTGATGTAATCCTGGAATAGTCTTCTTAAGGTATTCAAGGTAGCTGAGGACCTTCTTATAAGGCTCTTCTATACTTGTTAGGTCACTGGTCTTGATGATTTTTTTCAAGGAGTTAATGAATTCAGCGTCTTTTAACCAGAAAGGTATGTTCTTGCTGGCTTTTTGGATTAATTCGGCTGGTGTAGGCATTTGCCAGCTGGGATGACTGCTTCTCTGCTCGTGGTAACCCCATAGTTTGTTGAGCGCTTGATTGATTGGTTTTAATAATTTTTTCTTATGTTTTATGATTGTTTCATTAAGAGAACTCGTTGTTTTTCTAATGTGTTTATTAATCCTCTCAGTGCTTAAGCCAATTAGTTCACGCCAAGGTGTTAACTCATTGTTTAAACCAATCATTTTAAGATTACCCCTTACCTTAAAGTAGTTGCTGTTGATTAGTCTATTGACTAATCCTAGTTTGAAACCAAAGTACTCATCCCTTTTCAATGAGTTAACATACTCACTGACCTCAGGTTGTTTTGAGATTATATCCTCAACAGTTTCTATAATCTTTTCATTAGTCTCAGAAACTAGTTCATTAAGAGATGCCAGTTTATCTGATAAGCTCATTAAACCACCATTATGTAATTACTGCCCTGTTTTGTGTTAATCTTATTCTCTTTTTTAAGAGCGTGGATTACTTTTTTAACAATCTTTTTATCAAAAGATTTGAACTTATTATAAACATGGCCAAAAGTTAATCCATCAGTGCTAGTTAAGTAATTCATTATCCCGGTTTTAAGGTCGGCTAGTGATTCTAGCTTAAAGCCGAATTTTTCATTAATAATAGAGTACATCAAGTCTGGATTGGTTAATTCATTATTCGTGACTGCTTTTACTTGCTCAAACTCTTCTATTAAATTCTTCAAACCCTTCTTGTTCTCTGGGAAACTCCTGAGGATATACTTAGTTTTAGGGTTTAACTCCAGATTGACGCAGAAATTATTCAATAATCGCTGGTTTAAACCAGGCTGTTCCTGAAACTCTTTCTTCCTGATATTATTATCATAACGGCTTAAATGTTTATGCAGTGAATCATGATTTATTAAAACAAACCTGCCTTGAGAGCGGTTAATCACTTCTTCATTAACTAATTTATTTATTAATAGTTCAAGCTTCTTCTGGCCGTCTTCACTAAGCGATTCCTTGAACTTGCTCACAGTGATGTAGCCGGGGTTATTATAGAGTAATTCATAGACCGTGTGATAGTTAATAGAGTCTGTTTTAACTTCTTTATTAGCAGGGGCTAGTTTTTTGATTGAACTGCTCATTTTATTCAGCCCTTGACTGAGTTCTTGAACTAAGCTGCTTGGAATACATTGTAAGGGCTTGGCTAATATTTGGCTGAGTCCCTGCTGTAACTCATTGTTAATCCTCATCACGGTGCTGGTTAGGTCTAAGACTTCATTAAACTTAGTGGTCAAGTCCTCATACTTCTGGTTCATTTCACGTTTGTAATCCTTAAAATTATTAACTAGGTTAGTAAGCAAGTGGGCAGTGGAATTAATCTTCTGATAACCTTTATTGACAGTAAGGTTCTGTTCTTTTATTCGTTTATCAAGCCCTTCATAGATTGACTGGGTGAAGTTTCCAAGCATGGTTGTTAATACCTCTTCAGGCAGGTATTCAAGTTTCTTGAAAAAACTCACGAATTTCTTCATAAAATCGTAGTTAAACTCTTCGGGCTCCTGCTTAAATATCTCAGTGTTACTGAAGTATTCTTTAAACAGCCTGGAGGTTTTCTTAAAAGCCGCTAATACTTTTTGATCAAGCTTTCTTACTTCAGGGTCATTAATCAACTGTTTTGTCTGTTCTTTAATTAGTTTAATCCGCTCATCAATCTCTTCTAAATCGCTCATTAATAGTTTATCTGACCACACGGCTTTTTAAATTAATCTGTCCTAAACTAAAGCTTTTTAAACACTAGTTAATTCTTCTTTTTTCATGGGATTCATTAGGTTATTTGTTGAATCAACCAAGCCAAAAGTAATGATTCAGAAGAACTTATTCTACTTTTTATGCGGTTATTTTGTGTCAATTTTTTACTACCAAGCCTTTAACATTTTTAAATTGATACTCGGGGTTGGAATATTCATATCTGTTTACTCATGTGTTTACGTAATTAATGACATCTTTGATTATAAGAGAGACCGGAAGCACCCGATTAAGAGGCACCGGCCAATACCAAGCAACAAGCTTAACCCAAAGCACGCGTTACTAACATGTGCATTAATTTACATCACTGGTTTCCTGGCTTCAATAATCTTCATGAACCCGTTATTCGCCCTGTGCATTTTCTTATTAATAGTTGGCAACGTGGTGTACAGCCACCCATTTTTTAAAACCAAGAAGAAGATAATCAGCGCGGGCTTAATACTTGCTTTGTTACAGTACGTTAAGCTGCTGGCTGGCTGGAGCATCATAGCAGGGGAGTTAACCCACCCGGTTATCTACTTCATGATACCTGCATGCCTTTACCTATATTCACTGCTGCAGGTTGCAATGCACAGTGATCACTATAAAGGAAGATTTAAGATTAAAAGACGTGAGAAAATTATTGGTCATACTTTAATGTTGCTGCCTGCGGTTTTAATCACAGTGTTGTTATTCACTGATTTAGTGTTCTATATAACCTTCACCATCCTGCCAATATACTTTGCTTTCTTATGGATGGTTAAGAAGCTGAAATTAAAAGACGCGGTTTTAAGGATTAATAAGTACATGACTTTTATTAACTCGCTGTTAATCTCATTGAATGCTTTCTTTTTTATTGGAGTCCTGGGGTTATAAAATATACTCTTTCTTGATAGTGTAATAACTACTTCTTAAGGTTACTTCAGTGACGTTAAGGTACTTAGCAATACCCGCTTGGGTGATTCCATTATAATTGTCGCCTGTTATGTTATTAAGGTTTTTTGTGATTATCTTTTTAAGGCTCCTATTAGCTATTGATTTAAAACTGTAAATAAGCGCCGCGATTATTCCTGCAGGGTTTGTAGAGTCCTGGATATAACCGCGCTGGTTAAGGAATGGTTTGGCAAGTGTTGATAGCTTCCAAATCATTTTTGGCGGCACGCCGAGCCTGCTGCAATAAGTGTTTAAGTAGTTAATGAAGCCAATCTTCTTTATTGTAAAGTCATCACGCAAGCCTTTTTCATCAATCTCTTTCTGCAACTCTTTAAGAACTCCCTTATTTATTATTCTTTTATAAGTAGCGTAAACTCTGCGGCTTGCCTTACTGTTCTCGTCAAAACTGTTTAGTTTAGATAGGTTGTCTTCAAGTTTTTTTATAATATCAAATCTCAGCCAAGGCAGTTTCTCAATACGACAGGCAGCGTAGGTTGACGCGCCAATAGTTCTTTCAATACCAGCCCCCTTAACTAAGTCCATGTTAAAACACTTAATGTATATCCTTCTAGCCTTTTCAACAATATTATCTGGAAAATCATTTTTAAGCTGGTCTATTTTAGGAAAGGACCATGAATAATTAACCTCTCGCGAGCTGTTCAAGCTGTTCTGTATCTTTCTAAGCCTGATTAAAGAAGCTTTTTTATGAGAGTTAATATTATCTGGAACTAGGGTGCGGCAGCCAAAAGGCCCCCACCATACCGGCTCGTTCTGCACCAGGGTGTTTTTTTCTTCAGGGGTGAAAGTCCGCTTGCCTCGGTTTTTAGGAGGAGCACTGGTTATCTCCAAACCGCATCCACGGCAGTAAATAAAACCATTATTCCTGTCGAACATTGTTGAGTTATGGCATTCAGGGCAGAATAATGAATCATTTAGTCTTTGTTCAAGAGTTTCATCAGCCATTTTAAAGGTATTATTGAATATTTTCATTTAAATTATTATTGGTTATGATTAGTTCTATTTCCTTGCTCATCTTAACCCCGACGCCTTTAATTGACATTAAACCCTTCCTCCCTTCATCCTCGTAGAAATCCAGCCGGCGTCAACGCGTTTATGAGTGTTTAAATTGATTTAGGCCTGTACTTTTCATAAGTAATGCTCATTACATTTCTTACACGTGGCTTTATTTATTAAATATATGCGAGGGTTGGAGACGGCAGGCTTAGTAACCTCATAAGCGTTTCACAACCGTCTAGTTTGCAAGTAATCCCTATTAAGTCGCCCCCTTGTTTGACCATTGATCTAGCTTGTTCTGTAAAGACCTGGATGCAGTTCTGTATCTGCTCGTACTTTGCTTGGAAAACCTCTTCAATCTTGTCCTGATACTCTTTTTTTAGTTTAGGTTTTATTACTTTAAGTAGGTGGTAGTAGATTGTATCCTTTTTAGATAGTTTCTTGTCAATAAACTTGCTCAGCCATTCATCAGCGCTTTTATCCTGTTTTATGATGGTTTCTTTCCAATACTTAATCTTATTTGTTAATAAGTGATCTGGCACCTCGGCATGATACTTTAGTATTTCATGATAATTGCTTAGGATGTAGTCTTCTACTATGCTAAAATCCCACTCGTTGTTTAAGTTGATTAATATGTCAAGACTAACTATTGGAAGTATTTCATTTTTAACATGTTTTTCAAAATCAGTTTTTGCAAAGAACTCTTTGTTAAGTTCTTCAGCAAATTTAATCATGTCTTTAAAATTAAATGCTGACTTCATGCTGTTATAGGCGTGACTGGCAAATTTCCTGAAGAAATTATCACCTTTGTTTTTCATGTAGTGAGCAGTTCTTATTATTGCTTCAGCTTCTTCTTTATTTAATTGGTGCTTTCTGAATAAATCAGAAACATAATCCCTTAACGACATGAGTCTATTTTAGACATAAGTCCTTATTAAACCTTTCGTTTCTATTATAACTTTAGGATTGCAATAAGTTTCAAGTTTTTTATTAATTTTATTAATTTTCTCTTTTGAAGGTCTGATGTTTGGGTGGAAATCTTCTGTTTTTATGATTTTAACCAAATCCTTGAATAATTTTTTGGTGAATGATTCATTTGTATTATTAGATACGCTGAAAAGACCTGATAAGCCGTTAAAGTCATGGAAATGGATGTTATTTAAAACTCCTGTATTATCTATTACTTTAAGAACGTCGTCCTTGAACTTGGCTGAAAATGGATGACATTTTATCTCGCCTATTTTTTCAATCATTAACCTTTCATCTAAACGTTCAATACCTCTTAACAAACAGAATAGGTTTGTAACTCTGTCCGTGTCAAAATCCATTTTTTTAGTATATTTATGATAATAGTTTAGCCCTGATTTGGAGTTATATATTGCCAGCCCCATTACTTCCGGCCCAATAGACATGAGTCTAAAATAGACTTAAGTCCTTATTAAACGTTTTGTTCTACAGGAAGTATTGGTTGCTAATTAGTTGTTAAACCTGTGCAGCGCCAGTTTACGCTCGCAGTTTTATCCTTAATATTCACCACACAAGCAGGGTTGCAGCCCTCAACCGGCTCAGAGGCATTAAAACCTATCCACCAAGTACCTGTTATCTCATTGCAGAAGTAGTCATCAGTTATTATAACACCTTTATTACTGCACTCACTGTTCTCTGCAATCATTATTGCCTCGCTAATATTCATTTCATTACAATGAGTTGTATTAGAGCCTGTTTGAGTACAACCAGCAATTAGCAATAACAGTGAAATAGCAATTACTAGTTTCTTCATTAAAGTTAATTAAACAATCCTTTGTTAAAATAGGTTACTAAAAACCTTTAACATCATTATTATGATTATCCTCAACTATTCTCCCATCCTTCATCTTTATATGACGCTTGGCATAATCTATTAATGATTCATCATGGGTAGCCATTACAAAAGCGGTTTTCTGCTTTTTATTTAAGTCACGCATTAACTTAATAACACTTCTGCCAGTCTTGGAGTCAAGCTCCCCTGTAGGCTCATCAGCAAACACCATCCGCGGGTTATTAATTAATGAACGGGCAACTGCTACGCGCTGCCGCTCACCTCCTGATAACTCAATTGGTTTATGGTCAAGCCTATGACCCAGGCCGACCGATTCCAAGAGTTTAACAGCCCGCTCGCGTATCTCTTCCCTATTAGTCTTGGTTGGGATTAAAGGAAGGGCTACGTTTTCTATAGCTGATATGATAGGTATGAGATTAAAACCCTGAAATATAAAGCCAAGCAGGTTTCGCCTGAGTAGTGATAACTCTTTATCAGTTTTATGACTCGTATCCTTATTATTAATTAAGACTTTGCCGCTGCTGGGCCGGTCAAGAGCTGATAATAAATGAAGAAGAGTTGACTTGCCGCTGCCTGAAGGGCCAGTGACTACAATAAACTCTCCTGTTTTAATCTTTAAGCTAACATCAGTCAGTGCATCCACCTGGCTGGGAGTGCCGGCAAAGTAAGTTTTGCATAATTTTTTACACTCAATCATTTACTCATACCTCAACGCTGTCACCGGGTCCATCTGAGCAGCTTTGATAGCAGGATACAAGCCGCCTATTAAACCAACTGTCAGGGCAAAAGTGAAAGCCTGGGTAACCAACTCAAAGCTTACGTAGACAACAAAACCAGTTACCCCTGCAATAGCATTAGCCACTGCTGACCCTAAGAATATACCGATTATTCCGCCAATAATGCTTAAAACCAAACCTTCAGTTAGAATCAGAACAACAATGTTTCTCTGAGTCCAGCCAACCGCCCTTAAAATCCCTATCTCTTTTGTCCGCTCATAAACACTTGTAATCATGGTGTTAGCCACACCAATACCGCCGACAATCCCTGCAACAATTGAGATAAGCCAGAAAGCAGTACGGATAGTGCCTAGGAAGTCACCTGCTGTTTCACCAAGCTCTTGTGCAGTGTAAGCATCAAGGTGGGGATAGCGCAGGTCAATGTGCTTAACCACCTCATCAATCTCATCAGGATTCTCAGGCATGACTGATAACATAGTAACTATGTCATCTTCAAAACCATTAATCTCCTGAGCCCGCTCAAGTGGAATGGCAATTCCCTGCTCCATAAAACCAGCCCCTTCATTAAACACGCCGACCACCCGCCACTTAATATCATTAAATATTATCTTATCACCAACGTTTTTGTTATAACTATCTGCAATGCCGCTGCCAATAACCACCCCATATTTATCATTATCAGTTAGGAACCTGCCTTTATCAACTTCAGCATTATAGGTTGAGGCTAATAATTCTTCATCTTCAGGACCCACCCCGATAAAGTAGCCGGCGGTTAAGCTCTCAAGCCCTATCTCAGTTTCAGCCCCTTCTAAACCCCTGACAATGCCAATAATCTGACCGCTAGCTTTTTTAACACCGCTCATTTCCTCAATAGCCTCAGCATCCTCTAGATTAATCCTTGAAAAGATATCATCAGGCACGTCTTTCTGTAAAACAAATATTCCCTGAAAATTGCCGACAAACTCAGTGGCCAGCATGGTAAGACCCTCTGACACGCTGACCAGGGCAATAATCATTGCCACGCCAATAACTATTCCGCTGAGGGTTAGTAAGCTCCTTGTCTTACGCTTTAATAAGTTCCTGACTGAGAACTTAATCATTTTAAATCATCTTTCCAAGATTCTTAACCTTCTTAATTATTTTTTTACGAAAATAAAAGCCTGCAACAACCATGGCTGCCAGTAATAATATAATAACGAGTGTGTAATCAGCCTGTCTTCTTATGTAAATCCTTAATGACTCTGACAACTGGTATTCATTGCCGTCAAGGTCAGAGTAAGTAAGATTAAATAATAAATTGTTGGGGCCCTCAGGCAGGTCGCCTATGATTAAGTCAAAAACTGCTGAGTCAATATCATCTGCTTCAATCGGCCCGATAAAGAACTCGGTTAAACCCTTAATACCCTTATCTTCTGGCACCAGGGATGCCTTAACATCCCTTGACTTGCCAGTCCCAACATTTTCAATCTGTATGGAGATTGTTAGCTCATTGTTAGCATAAGTCAAGTCAGGGTCAGTGTTAACACCTGCAATCTCAAGGTCAGGCACGCCTATTACTTCAAACTGCAGTTCATGAGTCTCGTTATTCTCATAATCAAGGTTAAGAGTTAATGGATAGATGCCTGGCTCAGCATCTCTTGAAACACTGTACCCGTAAGTCACTGTTACCGAGTCATTACTATTTATTTTTTCATAGTATTGTTCAGGATTCTTAATTGAGATAGGGTCCTCACCTAATAAACTGACTTTTACGTTATTAGCACCTACCAAGCCGGTATTCCTTATTACAAAGGACAAGTTGCCTGACTCACCGCCTTTTAATGAGTAATCATTAATAACCTCGTAAGTTAAATCTGGCTCGCCATGAACCCTGAAGTTTAAGGTCGCATTTTTTGTCACGCCAGCGTACTCTCTTAACAGGGTCAGCGGGTAAACACCTTCTTCAGTATTATCAATCCAGACAGCATAACTTAATGATTTGGTTTCACCAGCTTTGATTATATCAAGGTGTTTTTCACTATTCAGTATTGAAAAAGGGTCGCTGCTAATCAGCTTAACCAGCACATTGCTTATATTCCTGTTATGAGGGTTCTTTAAATCAATGTTTATTATATTACTGCCAGTTATTAATTCATTGCCTGATATTAGCGTATAGATTATATTCAACTCATCCTTGACTGTTATATAAGCCCTGGTGTTTAACTCATGACCGCCGCTTTCAAGGTATTCAACCTTAAAGTCAACATAGTAAGTATTCTTGGCTGCCGAGCTATTAACAGTGAAAGGAAAAGTAGCTGTTAATTGTTTATTTTCACCAAGGTCGTCTGCTTTCCACTCACTCTTACTTAGGATTATCTCAGGGCTGTGGTCTTCAACAGTTACTACTATATTATCAGCGGCAGTGGTGCCCGTATTGCTTAACACTATTGATATGTAGCCATTATCACCTGAGTAAATGCTTGACGGATTAACACTCGTACTGGGTGTCAACATTACACCTGCACTAGCAATGCTTAATAACAATGGCATTAATAGTAATGATATTAGTCTTTTATCCCCCATTAACTAGTAAGATAAACTACTTCTTAATATTAGTTTGCCTTAATTCTTTTAACTTAACATTATTGTTCTCAGCAAACTCTTTAACAAAATCTTCAGTATATCATTATTATTATAAATACTAAACCCTTATCCTTATTGTATGGATTACAGTTTAGGTTGGGATTACTTATCAAGGGATTGGGGTGAGACTCTTAAACAATCACTTTTCTACTTTATCATTAACTTCCTGCCGGTTATTGGCAGCTTAATCGGGACTGGCTGGATGCTTCGGATTATCAGGCAAGGGATTAGTAAGAAAAAAGGGGTGCCAGAGGTTTTCAAAAACGTTGGTGATGAGTTAATAGAGGGTTTGAAATACACTGCTTTAGTCATAATCTGGACCCTGCCGCTGATTATTATAACCCTGTTGTACATCTTTACCCCTTCAGTCACTTACTCTAACCAGTACATTATCATCCTATCAATTATTTTTATAATATTAATTGTAGCTTACTTGTTATTACTGCCGTTGCAGACTTGCTTGTATGCTAAATCAAGGAGCATGGGTGATTTTTTTAAACTGCGAAGGGTTTTTAAAATACTTTCAAAGAACCTTGGCAGTTACTTAGTGTTATTAATAGTCTCTTTTGCCTACATGATACTAGGCTTTATCCCTGTTATTGGCAGCGGCATGTCATTATTAGCTGTTAATAAACTGCTTGGTTCCTGGATTGCTGAGAAATCTAAGTAGGTCTTTTATCAATTACCCTAACGCCTTTCATAGTATTCATGACCTTCTTATATATCTCCTTGGACGGCACTTTCTTAACTATAGGTGTTATGTCAGTGTAAGCCTTGAACTTATTCTTAATCCCTTGTATAACTCTCTTTATATTCTTCACACGCTTATCAATACCCGCCTCTATTATTAACTCATCCATTGATAACTTATCCTTAGGATCCTTTTTAGTAATCACAACGCGGTATTGTTTAAGCTTTTTGAACTTTGATAAAACCTCGTCAATGGTTTTAAGGCTTACAAGGTTTCCTTTTATCTTCTTGCTGGTTAAGCCTTTATCCATATCAACTAATCGCTCAATATCACTAGTAATCCTTGGTTTTTTTGAGCCGCAGTGAGGACAGGTCTTGTTTGTTATTCCTTTGTGAACGTAGTCGCCGGTGTAATAGCGAAGCAGGACAGTGCCCCTGGAGTCAAGGTGAGAGAACACTAGCACTCCTGGCCTGTCGCACCCAATAGGTTCTAATGACTCCTTATCAACCACTTCCCAGTAATGAAGCTCTGGGTGTGTATGGTAACCGCTACTAGGAGCACACTCCATCAGTACAGATTTCATCTCAGAGCTGGCATAAGTCATTTTAACAACTGGTTCAGGGCCTATTGATTTAAGATTATTCTTTATCCGCTCCTTCATGCCCTCAGGTACTCCCTCGCCGCCTAACAACACTAATTTAACTCTTGATTTAATCTCTTTATCTTTTGCAACTTCACTTAAATGCTTAAGGTAGAAAGGCATGCCAGTCAAGATATTTATTTTAAACTTCTCTATCATGTCAGCCTGCAGTTCAGTCCTCCCTGTTCCAAAACTGTAGAAAAAAGTTTTTGGCAAGTGGCGGGCAACTATGTAGCTGAACCAGAAAGCTAGATGAGGGGCGAACGGGAAAGTGTTTTGAGCCACTCTTTTCTTAATACCAGCGTTCCTGAAAGCAAAATTAATAAAGTCACTGACCCCATACTCTTTTAACTTATCTAAGTCATAGTTTGTCAGGAAGACTGGTGTAGGCACTCCTGTCCGACCACTGGTGCTGAAGAAAGTGGTTGGCTGGTACTCCATGCTTAACTGTTCTCTAATTGCTCCAGGATTAACTAAACCCTTTATTTTCTGCTTAAAACCTAAGGTCTTTTTAAGTTCATCTTTTTTTGGCTGCAGCACGAACTTTTTAGGATCTTTCAGCACGTCTTTTTTATAAGTTATTGGCAGTTTTATTAAGTCACTGGTCTTTTTAAAATCCTCAGGCTTTAAACCCTTTTTCTTCATTAAGGCATGATAATAAGGATGATGATGGTATATTATCTTAATGAACTCTCTTAGTCTCTTGTCCTGTTCCCTCTGCCAGCCCATCACTTTTTTAAATACCTTAGGTGATTAAATATTTAATCCTGTAATCCTTTGCTTAATATCATGGCTAGTAAGTACCCTATTGGCAGGAGCTTGTTAGCTGTTCTTTTATTCATACTAGCGTACGGTATTGGCTTAATGCCGTGCCTGGCACTGCAGGTGTTCATAATCAACCCCTTATTGTTTAATCCATCGCTGCTTAACTTATTGATTAGCAGTCTCTTACTGCTTCTGAACTTTGTTTTATTCATTTTCAGCGAGTTAGTTGTTTCATCCTTTTTTATCAGGGCGTTCGGGTTAGTTTCAACAGATGGTGTTGCAAAGGTAAGCCTTCAAGACTCAAAGTTTTATCGTTTCGTTTTATTCCAGGCTTTATATAACCCCGTATCCATGATTCTTTATTTTTTACATATCTACACTGTTAAGGAGTGGCACTTAAGGCTTCTTGGAGCAAGTATTGGACAAAACGTTACTCTTGGCGGCAGGATTGATGACCCGTCATTATTTAAGGTTGGTGACGGTTCAGTTATTGCGGGCATGTGCGAGGTCCTAACTCACTCAGCTGAAGGTGATAAATTAATATTTAAGAAAGTTAAGATTGGAAGTAAATGCACTATTGGTCAGGGCTCTATCATACTTCCAGGAGCAGTGATGAAGGATGAAAGCGTCCTTGGCTCAATGAGCTTACTGCCTAAGAGCAAAGTTATCCCTAAAGGCGAAGTATGGGGCGGAGTCCCTGCTGAGAGGATTAAATAAAGAACCCTAACCTTAAAAAGCCCCAGGTTACTATTATTACTTAATGGTTAAGAAAACAGAGTTAATGAAAGAATTTGAAGAGGAGACTGACCAGCACGCAGTATGGGGTGGAAAAGTCACCAAGGCTTTTAAAGAATGGAAAAAAGAGCGAAGACTTAAGAAACTAGTTATCTGTCCTTGGTGCGGTAAGCGGGTGAAGAATTACACTACTCATCAGTGCAGCCGCCGCCGCCGCTGGAAAGGTTAATCATAACCGTAAAGTTATTAAAGACCTATCTGCGTTCAGTGTTCTAAAAAGAAAAGGTTTTCTTGATTAGATATGACAAGTTTTAATGATTTAGGAGTGAGTAATTCGCTCATAAGAGAGTTACAAAAGGATGATATTAATAGTCCCACTAGGGTTCAGGTAAAATCCATTCCTTTAATTTTCAATGACAGCGACTTACTGGTTCAATCAGAGACTGGCAGCGGCAAGACTATTAGTTTTGCAGTTCCTTTAATTGATGCTATAAAACCTTCAGGCGTTGTTAAAGCACTAGTTATCACGCCTACGCGCGAACTGGCGCGGCAAGTGGCAGGAGAGTTTAAGAAGTTCTCTGATGCTAAGGGCTTGGGGGTGGCAATTGTTTACGGAGGAGCGTCTATTAGGCGGCAACACTCTGAAATAAGAGAAGCTGACATTGTTGTTGGAACACCCGGGCGCTTGCTAGACATGATTGGCAGGGGGATGCTGGACTTAAGAGCTGTTGAATACTTAGTGCTTGACGAGGCTGACCGCATGCTTGATATGGGCTTTGTTGATGACGTTAGTAAGATAATCAATTACACTCCATCTGAACGTCAGGGCTTAATGTTCAGTGCTACTATGAGCGGCAGGGTTCTTAAATTAATGGATAAATTCTTAGATGATCCTAAGAAGATAATGCTTGACAATAAACTTGACAGTAAATTATTAAACCAGGTTTATTATAATGTTGATTCAAACGATAAATTATCATTCCTGGTTCATTACTTGAAGAACTCAGGTGATGGTTTGAAACTAGTTTTCTGCAATACTAAGCACTGGACTAGGAAAGTGGCAGGCTTCTTAAAGAAGCAAGGATTAAGGGCTGACTGCCTTAATGGTGACATGAGCCAGCACCTGCGTGAAAAGGTTTTGAAAAGGTTCACTAATAGTAAGTTTGAGATATTAGTTGCCACTGACGTGGCAGCTAGGGGTTTAGACGTTGATGATATCACTCACGTTATTAACTATGACCTGCCATCAGACCCTAAGCGTTACACTCACCGAATTGGCCGAACCGCTCGTAATGGTCGTGAAGGCACAGCGGTTATTATATTATCTGAGCCTGATTACTCGTCAATGGACAGGGTCATGCAGGAACACCGGGATGTTATTGAACGGCGGGACCCTGGTGACTTTAAACACCTTGATTTTAGAAAAAATCGACGAAAGTCCAAAAAATTATTTAAAGCAGTCTGCGATAAGTGCGGTGGTAGAGCCAGGCTGCCTTTTAAGCCTGACGGCTCCAGACCTGTTTTCTGCAGCGACTGCTTCTCTAAGATTAAGAAACGATAAATACTAGCCACAATCACTTGGACAATTGCTAGGCGTCTCAGCGCACGGACAGCCAATAGCCATGCACACTACTTCCTGGCACACCCCATCGCCGCACATGTCTCTGCAAGTGCTGCCTGGAACGCCTATCCGGGTTAAAACCAATCCCTGAGTCTCCCTGCATCTAGTTAGGTGGGCGGTTCCATTAAAACCACTAATATAACAACTAAAGCTTATATGGTGATTAGATATTACTTCATTCTCAAAGTATAATACTGCAGGGAAATCTGATAACACCACGTAATTATCAGGGGCGTCCCCTTTCTCTTTGATATAACCAGTGCCGTTCACCCAGAAGCCAACATAATCACTTATTAATGAAGGGTTGTTCATTAACTCATCCCATGAGGTATTAGTGTATGCCTTTTCCTCACTACTTACTATCATGAGTGTTACTGCAATAACCCCTATTA
>WJKC01000047.1 GCA_014729335.1 archaeon
AATTATTACGATCGGCCAGGCGCTGTTTTATACTTTGAAGTTAATTATTTCTCAACATTCTTTTTTTACTCATTCATTGGGGAGCGTGACAAGTTTGTTGAAAAATACTCTTTTAAGGACGACATCAAGGCTTTAAGGAAGTACATCAGAGAGATAGATGAATTATTAGGTTTTGAGTGAGTGAGCCAGGGTTTTAAGGTTATGTTCAAAAACGTCCTTGTTGTTATAAAACCTTGACTTCTTGAACTTATAGTAGCTGTAAAACATTATTCCAAGCCCGATTAATGAGAAGATGCTGGCGTATTGGTTGCCAATGAAGAAGTTCAGGGTCCCGGCGCCGGCTATTGAAGTGCCAATAATGAACCCCATACCCGCCTTGAATAATTCATCCTCTGATAACCTTGTGAACTCATTGGTTAAGTACTCCTCCAGGAACCCGTAATGCCCGCTTTTATAATAACCTCTTGACTCATTGTCCAGGCATTTAACATAGTCATTAAGGCTCTCGCCATTAATAAAAGAGTTTAATTGTTCCTTGTTCATAAAAACAGGTTATTGTTAAACTGACTTATAAAACTTTGCTAACTCGCTCATCACTTTACTTTCAGTGTAACACTTTATTAGTTTATCATAACCCTTGACTCCTAAGTCCTTTCTATTAAATGACTCGCGTATAACCCCTGTTAAATCTTTTCCAAAAGGCACTAGTAATCCATCCTCGCCTATCACTTCACGCGATACGGGGTTGTCAGCAGCTATGACCGGCTTTTTAGCAGCCCACGCCTCCAGGTAAGTGATGCCGAACGCCTCAACCCGGGAGGGCATGCAGTAGCAGTCGCAGGCTGCGAAAGCGTCATACTTGTTCCTTAACTGCGGGTTAATGAGCTTAACGTTATCCATGCCTTTAGCCCTGGCTTTAAAACCTCTGGTGTGTGGCCCCATGAACGCGAACACCGCCTTTACTTTCTTAGCTGCTTTTAGGATATTATAAGCGCCTTTTTCATAATTAGCGTGCCCCACGAATAATACTAATCTGCCTTTAATCCCGTATTTTTCTCTAAACCCTTCACCATCAGCTTTCCTGAAAGGCTCTGGGTCAACGCACATAGGCGAGACTTTAACATTTTTTAACCCCAGGCACTCCCTTTCGTACTCAGTGCAGGCAAGCACTAAGTCAAACTTCTTGAGTAATCCTTTATGACTGCTGCTTACTAAGCCTTTAATATAAAAGGGCGTTACCACACTCTTTTTTTCTCTTAATTTGGCAGCCCAGAGCGTATAGTAATTATTTAGGAAGGGCAGGGTTAGTGAGTGAATAATCTCAGCGTCGCCCTGTATTAACTCTTTAAGCATTTCAGGGCTTATTGGGCCGTTAGCATAAGCGTTGATTAAACCCTTTGTCTCCTTCTTCATTTTTGAAAGAGTTTCATTATCCCTTAATGATTTTAAGTGTTTTATCTCGCAGCCCTTGTTATGCGTCTTGCCTCTTGGTGAATGAAAGGCTATCCAGTCAAGGGCGTTAGTGCTGACCACTCTTGCTTTAAAGTTCTTTTTTAACTGCTCAGCGTAGATTGTTGTCCCATTAATTGCTGGCAGCTGCATTGGCGGGCAGATTATCATCATTTATACTTAAGCCATACTTCACAGTTTAAACCTTCGCATTCATCTAATGTCTTATCGCAATAGGTTATTGCCTTCTCTATCTCCTCTGGCTGGAAGTAGCCGTTAAGGAAGCCAATAGAGTAACCTCTCTTGGGTATTAAGCCGTAGAGCTTGAAGACGCAGCCGCCAACACTTACTACTAGCGTGTTCTCATCAGCTACACTGCCATAATGTATTGGTATGCCTCTTAAATCCATGTGTTCTTTGAAAGCTTTTTTCAGAACAGTCTGCTTCTCTTTAAAAGGTGAATCCTCACTCAACCCTTGTTTTTCCAAGGTGTGAATCCTTGTTGCTAACCCCCACTCCCGGCCGATATTGCCTGATATGATGTCAACCGTCTCCCTCAAAGGGTGTTCTTTACTGATGAATTGATTCTTTATTAATTCATGTTTTTCCAATCCAAATGCCCTTAAAGCATTTTTAAACCTCTTCTCAAACCTTTTTTTAAAAGTCATTTCCTTTAGATTATTCTATACACGGCTTTATTAACCTTTTTATTCGTTTTTTTTTGGCTTTAATTTTATGCGTTTTTGTTCTTTAAAGAAAAACTGACGCAGTAGAGTTCTTCAAAGAATGCTTTCTTCTTCTCCAGGACCTCGTGCTCGTAACCCAACTTGCTTGTTTTTTTGAAAACCTTATTAGGTTTGGTCAGGGTGCTGAACACCGTGATGATGAAGCCGTCCTTCTTTAAGTAGTTCTTAGCCTGCTCTAGGAATTTAAGCAATAACTCGTAGCCCGCTGGTCCCCCGCTCACCTGCAAAGCAGTCTCCAAGTCCTCGGACTCCATCTCAGGCAGGTAGGGCGGGTTGAAAGTGATGACGTCGTACTTTTCATTAATATTAGAGAATAAGTCGCTTTGAACAAACTCTGCCTCAGGATAAGATTTGCGGCAGTGCTCAACAGCGTAGGGGTTAATATCAGCGCCCGTGACGTTCTTAGTTTTTTTTAATAACGATTCAACAATCACGCCGGAGCCAGCGCCCATGTCAAGCGCTTTCATGCCCTTCTTAACAAGTTTCTCTACCTGTTCAGATAATAACTCACTATCCTCTCGCGCGCCATAAACTTCTTCCATTAAGGAAAGATAAGTATTGGCTCTTTTTAAATAATTTATTCTTGGAAGAACTTATGAGTATTGATGTCATACCCTTTAAGACTTGAGTTGTTCTTAACTAGTTCATAATCAATTAACTCGCCTTTATGCAGTGAGTACTCAAGCAGGTTGCTGAATAACTCGTCATCAATCTTAATACTGAAGTAAGTCTTTATTAAATCCTCATCAAGCAAGTCCTCGTTAACCCAGTTGATTAGTAACTCTCTTTTCTTAATCTGCAACCGGCGGTCAAGGCTCTTATAGTATGAGCTGTTAATTAGGTTATCAGAGATTAAGTTAAAGATGTTCATTAATCTAAACTTCACTATTTACTACTTAAAAGGATTTAGGTTTTAAAGTAAAGGATTACGCCAATAACCGCGGATATAATGCTGAACAAGAAGATGTTAACCCCTAGCAAGTACATGATTGGTCCAATAATCAAGTAAGGCATCAACACTTCTCTTAGGAAGAAGGTCTTGAAAGAAGGACCCTTAGGGCTGGAGAAGAATATCTTAGGCTTGCGCTTGCCTTTAGCCCATGAGTATGCTATAGCGCAGTCAAGCAG
>WJKC01000005.1 GCA_014729335.1 archaeon
CTTGACGGCAACATTGGCCAGAACCAGATTGAAACATTAGACATAACAGATTTTGGCAACGTGATGGTCCAGAACGATACTTATGGTATTAAGATAACACTGCCCGGCGGAGTCGAGGGAACAAGCGACTGCATTGCACAGTAACTGTAAACTTATTAAATCCTAGGGTATTCATTATCTATTAATGAGGGGTCAGTCCGCAATAATCAGCACCGTCTTACTAAGCGGTATAATCCTTGCCATTGTAAGCGCTACTTTCATCTGGGGTCAGCCGTTGGTTCAGAAAACAACTGATAAGGTTAAGATTGACACTATAGTTGATGACTTAACACTGATTAAGGATAATATAGAGCATACGCAGCAGACTGGCAGCCCGTCAGTTGTTAACTTAAACATCCAGGACGCTACTTATCACATCATGCCTGATGAGAATGGAATTGTGGTTAGGACTACTACTCTAATACCTGTCATAACCTCTTATACTTACATACCTATTAGTTACACTGAGTTAGCTTATGAAACAGAGTTAACTGACGTGGACACATCTCAAACAATCACTGGGGTCAGCACGCCGCCCGGCTATGACGGCGGCGACATACACTTTGGCAACGTGACGCTTGAAGGAACTCTTTATAACGTGACTGTCTACGTCACTGATAACACTGTTTATGACCACGTCTGCATTTATCAGGGAAGTGATATTAGTGACTTAAACACTGAATGCGCAGAGGAGCTTGGGTCAATTAACAAGGCAGGCACTGATTTTACAATCTCATGGGTTAACAGTGACGGCAACGAGGTAATAATCAGCGGTGGTGAGAAAGAGAACATTGGCATTCTTGGAAGCGATCCTGCAGGGATTATTGCAGGCAAGAGCCAGCCGGTCAGCAACCAGCAGCAGGTCAGTCTTAAACTAGCTTACAGGTCATTAAAGGATGCTAATAATCGTAATTATAAGACTTTTATTGAATGCAGTGTTGGGTGCAGGGCTACAACAGGTGTTCATCGGTTAAGAATTGAGCGGACAAGGGTTGAGCGAACATCCAATAATACTTATTACTACGTCAAAGCTTACTTTGAGTAACAATAAAAGTACTTAAATCAGGAAATTTTTAATAAATAATAAGTTTGAGGGAGCTGAAGCACTAATTATGGCAAAGGATTTTTATAAAAAATTATCAGAAAGGCTTAAGAAGGCTAAGGAAGAATTAGAAAAGAGTAAAAAAGAAGCCCCTCCAAAGAAAGAAGAAGCAGAGGTTCCTGAGAAGCCCTCACTGCCTCCATCTCTGCCTAAAAAACCATCCATGCCTTCAGTTCAAGCGCCTCAGATGCCGGTCAGGACTCCTAGAGTGGTTGAGCAGCCTAAAATATTAGTAGCTCCTCCTCAGCAAGCCCCTGCGCCGCAGGCGCCAACTATTGCTCCTACAAAGGGTCCTGCCAAGCCCAGTATTGTTAAAGAAAGAGAGATGGGCGGCATAAGTGTCACAGAGTTGGAGGGAGAGGCGCCAACAACCATTAAGTATAAGCCGATAAGCATGGAGATGCCTGAGGAATTCGAGGCTGGGGGCGGGGGCGAAGTAGTTGCCAAGGAGTACATCCAGAAGCTTAAAAAAGTTGATGACAGGTTCCCGTTGATTAATCTTACAATTAAAGGGGAGAAGGTGACTGTTGCCTGGGGCCGTATCAGCTGGCATGATGAGATAAACAACCTTGTCTACGAGGTTAATGAACCGCCATTGAATGATAAGTTAAAAAAAGTGCTTCAGGAATCAAAGACTCTTTTAAGGCAGAAACTTGACATTGACTTTACTAAGATAAGGGTTGAGAAGGCTTATGAGTACTTAATGAACCGTTTTGATGAGATAAGTAATGAGATAGCGCCTGACATCACTTCTAAGGATAAGATAGTGCTTCAATACTACGTGTTCAGGGATTTTATCGGCCTTGGCAGGATTGAAGCACTGCTCCATGACCAGAACATTGAGGATATTCACTGTGACGGTTTCAACATTCCATTATTCATCACTCACCGAAACCCTACTTATGGCGAACTGCAGACCAATATTCTCTTCCAGACCAAGGAGGAACTGGATTCATTCGTCCTTAGGCTAGCTCAGAAGTGCGGCAAGGCTTTAAGCGTTGCCGAACCTTTAATGGACGGCAGCCTGCCTGACGGCAGCCGAGTTCAGATAACTTACGGCACTGATATCGCAATGAGGGGAAGCAACTTCACTATCAGGAAGTTCACTGAGAAGCCTATAACACCTGTTGACGAGCTGGACTTCGGCACTGCCAGCCCCGAGATATGCGCTTATTTGTGGATGGCTGTGGAGTCAGGCTTGTCTATAATGGTTGCTGGTGCAACTGCTACTGGTAAGACCAGTTTCCTGAACGCTCTATCATTATTTATTAAACCTGAGTTAAAAATCATCAGTATTGAGGACACGCCTGAGTTAAGGCTGCCTCACCCTAACTGGATTCCAGTGGTTGCCAGAGGCGGGTTCGGGGTTAAGGGTTATGGCGAGGTAACGATGTTTGACCTGCTTAAAAGCGCTTTAAGGCAGCGGCCTAACTTCGTAATCGTTGGCGAGGTCAGGGGCAAGGAGGCTTACGTCATGTTCCAGGGAATGGCGACCGGCCACCCAAGCATGGGGACCCTGCACGCTGACAGCCTGCCAGCAGTTATTGACCGTTTGACCACTGAGCCTATTAACATTCCTAAACCAATGCTTGAGAACCTTGACTTAATAGTTTTCCTGGTTCAGACCAAGCGCAAAGGAGAGTATGTTAGAAGGGTTAACGAAACAGTTGAGATTGTCGGCTATAATCCTCAGAATAGGAACTTAATCACTAATCGTTCGTTCAGATGGGATTCTGAGAACGACCGGTTCTTATTGTTAAAAAGCATACTACTAGATAAGATTAGGGAGAAAATGGGTTACTCAGTTGGTGAGTTAAAATCCGACCTGGTTAGACGAATTAAACTGCTTAAGTGGCTTCAGGAAAACCGGGTTAAAGATTACCGGGAAGTCGCTAGGTACTTCAACTTGTATTACACTAATCCAGAAAGGGTTGAAAAACTAGTGAGGCGCAGCAAGAAATGAATTACGGGGAGTTCAGTTACAAGTTATTCCACGATTTTTCAAAAAAGTACTCTTATTTATTCAAGGATATTCAAGAGGACCTGTTAGAATCAAACATTAAATACTCTGTTCAGGAGTACTTCGCTTCAATGGTGATGACCCTGATAATATCAACACCACTGATAGCTGTTTTCACAATAGGTTTATTCATATTAGTTAGTGACTTATTAATCTCAATAATAGGCGCCTTAATCTTCTATTCACTGGTTGCAGCAGGCATCATAGCCTTATTCTACTTATACCCATCCCAGCAGGCATCTAGTATTGAGAAGCGGATTGAGAACGCGCTTCACTTCGCGGTTATTTATATGGAAACGCTCGCCGGCACCGGAGCGCCGCCACACTTATTATTCAGGATTCTGGGCTCGTTTGAGGAGTTCAGCGAGATTTCAAAAATCTCCCGCAAGATAAGCAGGGATATTGAGATATTCGGTATGGACCCTGCTGAGGCTATCAGCAAGGCAGCTGAGAAGACGCCTTCACCTAACATGAAAGAACTGTTATGGGGTATGAAGGCCACCATCACTTCAGGCGGCGACTTAAAATTATACCTTAGTGAGAAGGCAAGGGCTTTTGCAAATGATTACAGGCGGAAACTAGAGGAGTTCACCCAGATATTAGCGGTCCTATTAGAGATTTACATCACCATAGTTATTGTTGGAAGCGTATTAATATTAGTGCTGACAACCATTATGAGCTTATTAAGCGGGGGGATAGCAGGGCTTGCAGAACTGCAGTTAGTACTTGTGACTATAGGCTTGCCATTCATGTCAGTAATCTTCATATTATTAATTAAGTCATCAAGCCCGTCAGAGGTGTAGTATGGAATTATGAATAAGCGAGAGAAATTAATCTTATTAGCAAGTGTTATCTCAGCCCTGGTGTTATTCATAGGGGGGATGTTCTTCTCAAGCTTTGATCCTCTAATCCTAGGATACCTGGGTATTATCAGCTTAATGATAGTAATCTTTCCCTACTCACTAACCGTTTACCTGGCTGTTAGGAAGGCTAAGACAATGGAGAACTTCTTCCCAAGGTTCCTGATGGACGTTGCTGAGAGCAAGAGAGCGGGCATGACTATCCCTAAAGGAATAGAGTTAAGCGCTGAGACTGATTACGGACCGCTCACCCCTCATATTAAACAAGTAAGGAATCAGTTATCATGGGGGGTTCCTTTCCCAGAAACAATTAAACTATTATCTGAAAGAATAACACATAGTTCTTATATTAAGCGGGGGCTGGCCATCTTACTAGAAGCTTATTACTCCGGCGGCAAAGTAGCTGATACAATGGAGGCGGTTGCTGAGAGCACAAGGGTTCTTAAAGAAGTGGAGAAGGAGCGTGAGTCAATGCTTCAGCAGCAGTTAATAATCGTGTACTTAATTCACTTCATATTCGTGGGAATCCTGGTAGCTCTTTATAGAATACTTATTCCATTACTAACCTTTCAAGGAGGAGGCGGTTCAACACTAGTCACTGCTTTTGGCGGAGGCGAGGCTCCGCCGCTTAACTTTTATAAACTATTATTCTTCCTGACCATGACCATTCAGTCATTAAGCAACGGAATAGTGGCGGGTGTTACTAAGGAGGGGAGTATATCAAGCGGCACCAAGCACGCTGGTGTAATGATTACTATCTCATTATTTGTCTATACCGCTTTTATCTTCCCCCAGATGTTCACGATTAACGCTATCAGCTCTAAAGGGGAGTTAACAACTAATGAGCCAATAGAGTTTTACGGCAGCTTGACATTGGAGAATGAGCCGTTAAGCGGTGT
The DNA here is from genome assembly GCA_014729335.1 of archaeon. GTDB lineage: Archaea > Nanobdellota > Nanobdellia > WJKC01 > WJKC01 > WJKC01. Next base: position 4,921 of record WJKC01000005.1, read on the forward strand.
TGAGGTAGAGGTTGATTTTGGAGGCAAGAGCGCTTCCGGAGTAACTGATGAGTACGGCGACTTTAATATCAAGATGCGTTCACCAACTGTTCCCGGCTCATATAACGTAGTACTGGAGGCTGAGTATGAGGGTCTTACAACCACGCAAACCCTTCTTGTCAACGTTAAGTAAGAAGGCGGCAGTAATTGATATTGATATAATAGTAGCTTATCTTTTATTCATTTCAACAATAATCCTGATGATTAACTACGCGCTCGGGCTAACCGCTCCTTTCAGCACTAGTATTGAATCAATTGAGAAAGAGAAGAACACTATAGCAGTAAGGGATGGGTTGAAAACCAGTTTTGGCAAGAACGAGTTTAACAGTTTATGCAATGTTGACTACATTAACCTCAGGCGCTTCAGTCTTACTTATGAAGTGATGGGTTTTGAAATGCCTTACACTGACTCTGAGCACATCACGCCCAGCCACCTTAACGGGTCAGTGGTTTTCTGGCGTGAAAACGAGGTTCTGCACGTATCAACCGGCAGCAATGCTTCATCAGAGTTCATTAGTGTTGAGGTAGTAATACCTGAAGACGCCAGCGTCACTAACATATCATTGGAGGGCGGGGATTCTTTCAGTGTTGATTATGACTCTTTCAACAACTTACTAGTCAGTCTTGACTCAGATGTCAGTAACGGAGACGTTGATGAAATAACAATTAAGCCGGTTAGGGGTATTGTTAGTTTCAGACTCTACGGTGTTAACAAGACAAGCTGTTATATCGGGCTGATGCCGCTCAGTAATTACTGCGGCACTAAGGGGATAACAGGAGCTCGTACTAGTTTCAACCGCTATGGTTTAATGACTGATGAGCGGACAGAGTACTATGTTAAACTATTAGGTGATATCTGGTGGACAAGCTAGCCTTTGTTAAGACCCTGGAGGCAATACTAGCAGCGGTAGTGGCAGTATCGCTTTATAATTTTCTTCAGACCTACTCCAGCGGACAGGTTGAAGCCTTTACCAGGCCCCCTGACACCCTGCTTAATGACTTCCTGGATAATATTGACTTAAACAGCGTGGTTAATGAATATGACTACCTAACTCTTGACTCATTGTTTAGTAATTTGTTCTATGAAACCATTTATTATTATTTTGAACCGGTTTATCATGAAAAACTACTGGTTAGTGGTGATAATGGCTCGCCCCGCAATATCAGCTTCATCTATCACTTCCCATTAGGAGTTGATAAGAATTCTGTCAGGGTTTTCTCCAGCAACTATGAGTTAAACACAAACGCCTTATTTAACTGGCGCCGGGTGCCGTTAAACTTTAATGAATCAATAAGTGATGAGCACCTGAAGTTCAACATAACAATTGATGAACAAGGGGTTAATAATCAGTCACTAAGATTCTTTATTAGGGGTAAAGAGTCAGTGCTGTCAATAACTGACTGGGTTGAAGGTCCTTCAACAATTAACGCTTCAATCATCAGCTACATACCTGAGCTGGCGTCAGGCGAGTTATGCTATGTTTATTACTCAACAGGGTTGTTAAACAATGCCTCTTACCCGTTACTAAGCGAGAGTAAGGAGGCTCAAGCAACTATTTATAATTCACAGGAAGCCAGGACAGCTGACGTGTTATTCAGTGCTGAGAGCCTTGGCTCTGAAACCAGCACTTACCACGTTAAGTACTCCTTGTTCAGCGAGAACCCTGATAACTATGCCGAGATAACTAATATTAATAATACGGGCGTGACCCTTGAAATAAAAGAGGATGAAATAAAGGGGGGTTCAGCGCCTTACAGCGCAACCATTAGGGGAGAGAACGCTGTTAAAAGAGTGCTGCCAATAGACAACGGCTTTGTTGAGTTAACAGTTTATGGAGGCTACTCATGAGGCGCAGGGGCCAGTTCTTTATTGCAACAGTGGTTTTAATAGCCTTGACACTGTCTGTCACCACTTTGAACCTGAACGTTCCAAAAGAGTTGAAGATTAGCCAGTTAATAATCACTGATGAGTCAGTCAGCAACGCCTTGTTTGTTAAGAGGACTCTGGGAGAACTGGGCAATTATTTCAGACAGAACTGGTTAATGCCTTACACTCATCGGACTGTGATAAGCACTGAGAACAACTTCACCCTGCGTGACTATACAGTAGAAGCTGTTATTAACCTGCCTGATAACGCTTACCCTGACGCCCTGATGCTCACTGATGATAGTAACAACCCTGTCCCTTTTAATGTTGAGTGGAGCAACAGGGGTGCTCGTGAAGGAATAATCTATACCCAGTCAACTGCTAACTCGCTTGATGATAATACTTATTACTTGTACTACACAGTGACCGGCGACGGGGTTGAAGGTTTTAACCAAGAGCAGCAGGTCTTCTACGGGGAGTCAGGCAACACTATCTGGGTTAGAACCGGTAATTATTACGTTGAGATTGATAAGAACGCCGGCGGGAGCATCAGTTTATTGGAGAACTCTGAGACCCAGGACAACCTAGTGCTTTTTGATAACATCATTACCTGTAACTCGGTTGATTATCCTCTAAGCAGCGCTGGCAACCAGGAGGTAACAATCACTGACAAGGAGTACTACATTAAAGTCGTCTTCACTGGAACCCGGTTTGTTAATGAAACCTATGAGTTAACTCAGTTATTCTTTCCCGATAAGATATTAATCATTGATGAGATGAGGATAGTATCGCCGTCTGAATGCAACTGGGGTTCAAAACTAGTGGTTGATAAGAATTACCTTATGAACTATGTTGATAGTGAAGGCAACACTTGGGAGCCGGCGCCGGTCAGGGCTGAGGAGTTCGTGACTAATGGTGAATGGTTTGAGTTATACAGGGGGGCTTATGGTCTGGGGCTGGCAGGAGACAACGCGTCCCCAATCTATGCTTCATCTGATGCTAGTGAGAACCGGGCTGTAAAGAGAATGTTTAGTTCAGAGACAACAATGTCAGGCACTTATATTAATAATATCAGTTTAATACCATTAATCAAGATTGGGTTAAACCAGACTAGACAATATAGTAAGACAACCGCCACCACTACTAATCAAGTATTCACTGAGGAGTTGAACGCTTTATTTGAATTACTTGATAATTACTTCTATGATGTTAACGCCGTGGTCACTCATAACGAGGAGATTGGGGTTTTTGATGAAGGGTATCGTAATATCACTTCATGGTTCAGCAACTATACAACCAGGAACCTGTTCTTCACCTCAGGACCTAATTCACTGGTGCCGCTTGAAACTGGTTTGTCACTAAAACAAGGGTTTGATCCTAACTCAGTTGCTTTTTATAGCAAGGGCTTAATACCTCACCAGGTGAGCACTGATAATTATCACAACTCGTCCTGTTTTAAGTCACTTAATAATTCTATTGTGAATCACTCGTTATTATTATTCAACCCTGACGGGCAGTCGTTTGACGTCACTATCACTAAACAGGGAGCTAATGATTTAACAACCAGTATTTACTACCCTAATGGCTCGCTAATTAATGATTTTACTTTCAACACCAGCCCTTACAGCCTTGGTTTGATTAACCCTTCTCAAGCAGGTTTTTACCAGTTTGATTTTAATGGTTCTGACACTTTCTCAATTAACTCAACCCTTCCTAAAACCATTGTGCGGACGCCGGTTGGTTTATCAAATAACAGTCCTTTAAAATTAGTTGTTGATGAAGGAGTTGACTTAATAGAAATAAACATAACTACTTACTCATCTAACACTCAATTATTTGAATTATATAACTCTCTTGGTAACAAGGTTTATAACCTCACCCACTCAGCTCCCGGCGCTTCACAGTTTAACGTGTCAGTAACGCCCTGCATTAGCAGCTGTGCTTACGAGTTAAGAATCAGCAACCCCGGACCCTTCATGTTTAACACCTCGCCGATTAACTACGTCAGCTTCAGTGATGACTACCTGATTAACCCCGAGAGCCCTGAAATCACCCTAGTAAGCGTCAGCAAGCCAGGAACTAAGTACGTTTACTATGATACTAATACTTCAATTAACAAACCAGTTTATACTAGTGACCTGGTATACTCTGAGAGCGACTTCGAGGTTAATAACTCTTTTATCAGCTTTGACCTTGATGACCTTGAATTCTATTACGCGGGGCGTGAATGGCTTGGGTCAAGGGGCTGGACCAGCTGCACAACAAGCTGTGTTAACTCATTCAGTGACTTAAGGTTTGTTGAAAAGGGCAGCGAGCGGGTTGTTGTTGAAGCTGATACAAGCGTGGGGGTTAAGTACTTGTTCCACTTCTATCCTAACACTTCTTACTTTAAAATCACCACTAATGCCAGCTCCAGTCACTCTTTTGGTCCTGGGTGGAGGGTTAATAATACTGACGACCTTTACTATTCATTCAAGGACTCAGGCTCCAAGTTATTAGGAGACGCTAATAATTACTTGTTTAAACATAATCTTACTGGGCCGCGCTCTTACGTTACTAAGAGTGATGAGTCATGCAGTGCTTCAATAATACTTGACACCAATGTCTTGGAAGCTAATAATTCAGTGAAGATTAATGACACCTCAATCATAATAAAAGCTTACAAGCCAGGCACTTACGGCTTCCTGGTCAACGAGGGCGCTGCTGATTACCTTGAATCAGTCATCACTAACCAGTATGGCTTAAGAGTCAGGTATGTTTATGACTCAAGCACCCTGGTCATGAACGGGGACTTATTTACTTAAATGCTTTTTATCTCATCAGTTGTTAATTCATAATTCTCTACAAAACCCTCATTCTTAGCTAATATCTTAATAAACGGCAGTACTTCAAGAGTCTTGCTGATTGAAGCATTAATTGATGACTGCAGTTTCTGAGCTAACTGCTTCCTTAACTCCCGCCTGTGCTTGCTCTTCCATAACTTCAGTATCTTGGTTGGCTTATCATATCTTACAAAACCCGAGCTGGTTTCTTTGGAAGCGTTCACGCCCGCAGTCATGAAAAGGTTAACGTAGAAAAGGAACCGCCAGTACTGCTGCCTCATTATCCGGCCGTTAAAGACATCTGCTCTTGATAAAGCGTTGAAAGCATTAGCCAGCTCTGAGCCCTTGTTAAACTCTTTAGCCAGGTTCTCTAACACCCACAGCATCTTGGTGCTCATGTCAAGGTTAACCTCATCCAGTGAATGAACTGCTTCAGCGAACTGCTTTGTATTAAACAGTGTCTTCAGCCCGTTAAAGATTGATACTGGTTTCCTTCTAAAACCCATGGCGTCTAGTTCGTGCTCAGTGACCTCGCCGTCGCCTGACAGCATCTCTAGGTTATTAATAGCTGCCCTGACATCACCGTTAGCATTAGATGCTATTGAGTACAAGACTGAGTCAACCACTTTAACCCCTTCTACCTCACTAATACTCCTCAGTATCTTCTTTATAGTTGAAGCCCTAACCTTTCTTAACTCAACCATTCTGCAGTAACCTCTAAGAGTTCTTAACTTGCTGTCCCATGGGTCAATTGCTGTCAGGAAGATTGGGGTCCGGGTCTTTTTAATACAGTTTATTAACTCAGTGATGCCGCCCCGGTCCCTGGCGTTCAACGAGTCAACATCATCTATTAGTATTATCCTCTTGCCGAACAAGCTCATAGTAACTGAGGCGTTGCCGACAATTCTTTTAATCGCGTCCCTGTTCCTTATGTTGCTGGCGTTTAACTCCACTAACTCGTAGCCACGCTCCCTTGCCAGTGCGTGGATGCTGCAGGTCTTGCCAGTGCCGGCTGGCCCGTGTATTAACAAAGCCTTCTTCTTAGGATTATTCTCTGCGTGCTTGATAATTGGCGTCAAGTTATGTCCGAGCACTTCCTTGATAGTTTTAGGAGAGTACTTCTCAAACCAAGGCGTCAATATTAACCACCTCTTCCTAATAAGTAGAACTGCGCCAGCAACGCGTCGAGCTGCAAGTACTCATCCGAGCCCTCAACCATTCTGAACTCGTACTCGCCTATCCGGTCTAATAGTTTAACTTTTAATTTATTATCAAGGTCTAGTTTCATTACCATTGACTGCACTTGCTTTATTGCATCTATACCTGACAAACCGTACTTAAGCATGACGTCAAATAATAACTTCCTGGCTTGAGTAAAGGAGCCTTTAAGTGCCAGCTGCACCACTTTCTCCATCTCTTTTGGCCGGGCATAAGACGCTACCTCGTAGATTAATGACTCGTTTATCTTTTTTGAAACACTAGCGCTTGATTGAAGAATGTTCAGAGCCTTCCGCAGGTCGCCGCCTGACACTAGGTAGACAGCTTTTAATGCTTCTTTATCAGCTTTTAACTCTTCCTTCTTTATTATCCCCTTCAGGTAGTCAATTACTGAGTTCTCATCCAATGGCTTGAATCGGAAAACCGCGCACCTTGACTGTATTGGGTCAATAATCTTTGACGAGTAGTTGCAGTCAAGGATGAACCGGCAGCTGTTAGCGTATAACTCCATTGTCCTTCTTAAGGCGTGCTGAGCATCCTTGGTTAATGAGTCAGCCTCGTCTAATAGTATGACTTTGAAATTAATATCACCTAACGGCATTGTGCGGGCAAAATCTTTTATCTTGCCCCTGACAACGTCTATGCCTCTCTCATCGCTCGCATTGGTCTCCATGAAGTTCATGCGCCATTGGTCGCCGTATAAACCCCTGGCTATGCACGTGGCGCTCGTGGTCTTGCCAGTGCCGGCTGGGCCTGAGAATAACAAGTGGGGCATGTTCTTGTTAGAGACGAATGATTTCAGCCTCTTAACTATGCTTGTCTGACCAAAAACCTCGTTTAATACCTGAGGGCGGTATTTCTCAACCCATAATTTCATATTAGTAATTGTCAATTAATATTATTCTTAAAAATATTTATGTAGGGTAGTGACCGTTATTGCAGGTAAGCTAGCCTTTATAAAGGATGAGTCTTTATAAATGATTAATTAGGGGGGAACCTAAATTGTTAAAAGATGTTAAAGTAGAGAATGTAGTTGCAAGTGTTACTTTAAGCATGGATATTCCTCTTGAGAAGATGGCGATGAGCCTGGTTAACACTGAGTACAACCCAGAGCAGTTCCCGGGCTTAGTCCTGAGATTAAAACATATTGGCATCACTGCCCTTGTGTTTAGCAGCGGCAAGCTGGTATGCACTGGAGCTAAGAGCGCTGAGATGGTTAAGGTCGGTGTGAAGGAGATACTGAAGGAGTTGAAGAAGATTGGCTTGACCACTAAGAAGGAGCCTGAGATAACCATTCAGAACATGGTTGCGAGCGGCAACATCCATATGAAGCTGAACCTTAACAAACTGGCTTTCAAGCTGCCTAATGCTGAGTACGCGCCTGAGACCTTCCCGGGCCTGGTTTATAAGGTGCCTGACTCGCACATAACCTTCCTGTTGTTCGGCACTGGCAGGATAGTATGCACCGGAGCTAAGAATGAGAAAGAGGTTGAAGAGGCAGTGAAGGACCTGAAGAAGAAGATCCAAGAAGTAATTAAATAAATTCTATTTTTTTTTCTATTATTTTTTTTCTCCATTTGAAGTAAGGGACTTGCGGACTAGCAATAAATATTTATTTAAACCCGTGGCTTAATGATTAGTGTGGGGAGGATTAATGAAATTAATTAACACTTTCAAGTCGTTTATCACCAAGAACTATGGCAAGAAGGTATCTAAAGCTGTTAAGATGGGTGACAGCTTCTTCATTGACTTCAAGGAGCTTGACCTGCAGGAGCAGGAACTAGCTGATGAACTGCTTAATAACCCTAAAGAAACGCTCCAGGCTTTTCAGACAGCTTATGACGAGCTTGAATTCTCCTTAATCCCGCGGTTCATCAACCTGCCGGAGACTAATTCAATTAAGATTAAGAACATCAGGACCAAGAACTTGAACAAGCTGATTCAGATTGAGGGGATTGTACGGCAGGCAAGCGAGGTCAGGCCAGCGAGCGCGTCAATAATATTTGAATGCCCTGCCTGTGCTCAGAAGATAATTGAGCCGCAGGAGAGCAACCGGGTCAGCTCTCCTAAGAGGTGCCCTAACTGTGGGCGTATGGGCAAGTTCTCAGTGGTTGATAAGAAACTAATTGACACCCAGCGGTTAATCCTTGAAGAGTCGCCTGAGAAGATGGAGGGCGGTGAGCAGCCGCAGCGGATTAATATTATTTTAAAAGATGATTTAGTTGACCCAACAATTGTTAAGAAGACCTGTCCTGGCAGCAAGGTTGAAGTCACAGGGGTGTTGCAGGAAGTTCCTATCTACCTAAGGAGCGGCGGTAAGAGCAATCGTTTTGACTTACTAATACAGGCTAACGCTGTTAACCCAATAGAGTATGAGTTCGATGACATTGACATCTCTAAAAAGGATGAGAAGAAGATTATGAAGTTCGCCAGCAGCGGCAAGATTCATGAGAAACTAGTTGATAACATCGCGCCTAACATTTATGGTTATGAAGAGATTAAGGAGGCAATTGCTATTCAGTTATTCGGCGGTGTTCGTAAGATTAGGGATGATGGGACCAAGGTAAGGGGTGACATTCACATATTATTAGTCGGCGACCCAGGGGTTAGCAAGACCCAGATGCTTAGCTACGTAGCTCAGATAGCACCCAAGGCTCGTTATGTTAGCGGCAAGGCAAGCACTGCCGCGGGCTTAACTGCCAGTGTTGTGAAGGACGAGTTTGTTAAGGGGTGGAGTCTTGAGGCGGGCGCGTTAGTACTGGCTAACAAGGGCATCGCATTGATTGACGAGCTTGATAAGATGACCACTGAGGACCGGAGCGCTCTTCACGAGGGGCTTGAGTCGCAGACAATCACTATCAGCAAGGCTAATATCCAGGCAACGCTTAACTGCCAGACCAGCGTACTTGCAGCAGCTAACCCTAAGTTCGGGCGGTTTGACCCATTCGTCCCTATTGCTGAGCAGATTGATATCCCGCCAACACTGCTTAACAGGTTTGACCTAATTTTCCCAATGAGGGATGTGCCAAGCCCTGACCGGGACTCTAAGATAGCTTCTCACATGCTTGACTCAGCTCAGAACCCTGATAAGGAGCGGGGGGTTATTAATAACGAGTTCCTTAGAAAGTACATTGCTTATGCTAAGAGAATTAAGCCCGAGATAACTAATAGTGCTATTAAGACGCTGCAGGACTTCTATGTTACGCTGCGTAATAAGAAGATGATGGCTGAGGATGAGGTGAGGGCTATACCTGTCAGCCCGCGGCAGTTAGAGGCGTTGGTGAGGATTAGTGAGGGCTGCGCTCGCTTAAGGCTTAGTAAGAAGGTGACTAAGAAGGATGCTGAGAGGGCTATCAGGTTATTAAAGTATTGTTTGTCAAAGGTGGGTGTTGACCCTGAAACAGGCGAGATTGATATTGACCGGTTGGTGACTGGTTTCTCTGCTAAGCAGCGGAGTGATATAATGAAGATAAAAGAAGTGATTAATGGGTTAAGTGATAAGTACGGCAACGCCATCCCCACTGATGAAGTGATTAACAAGGCTGTTGAGTTAGGTCTTAGTGAGCAGAAAGCTGAGACCCTTATTGAGAAGATGAAGCGTGAAGGCGAGATATTCGAACCAAAGCACGGCGTGATAAGAAAACTACCAAGGTAAAAAGAAAAAAGGGAAGGGGGTAGCGTAGGGGGAAACCGCAGGTGTCCCCTCGTTTTGAACCAAAGCACGGCGTGATAAGAAAACTACCAAGGTAAAGATTTAAATTAGTAGAGGTTAATGAGTTATACAATGTTCACAAAGAGGCACACGGCTTATAAGTTAAGGATAAAGGATATTCTTAGCAACGATTTTGTTTCAAGGGATGGTGAGAGTGATTACGTATTAGTTAATGACCAGCAGGTGTCAAGGGTTAGGGTTATGGCAACGATTGTTAACCGGTTCATTAATGATGAGCGTAAGAGCGGCTCGTTAATCATTGATGATGGTTCGGAGGTTATCAGCTTAAGGGGTTGGGAGGACCAGTTCCATATGATTGACAAAACTGCTATTGGGCAGTTAATTGATGTTGTGGCTCGGGTCAGGGAGTATAATGACCAGGTCTATTTGGTGCCTGAGATAATAAAGAAAGCAAGCCCCAACTGCTTCGTGCTCAGGAAATTAGAGTATGATAATCATAAAGGCCCTGTTAAGACTGCTAAGCCTGAAACCAATAAGCCTGAGGAAGAGGATGACGGGTTAAAAGATAGTGTCTTTAAGAAGATTAAAGATGGCGGGAGCAAAGGTGTTAAGATGGATGAGTTAATCAAGGTCTGCGGTGACAAGAATACTTGCAAGACAGTGTTGAAGACCTTATTAGAAGAGGATATGATTTTTGAACCAAGGGCTGGCAGGTATAAAAAACTTGAGTGATTATGAATAGCATTATCTGCTAAATAGTTAATTTATGAGATTTTTTTCATTATAAAAAGTCTTAAAAAGAACCGCTCATATCCAATACTCTATGGCATGGAATTATAAGTATGATGAATTATTGAAAAGGGCTCGCAAGCAGCTGCCAGACTCGGTTTTTAAGAGCGAGCGTTTCAAGGTGCCGAGGATTAAGGGCAGTGTCCAGGGCAACCACACCATTGTTAATAATTTTAAACAAGTGGCTGATTATGTCAGGCGCGACCCGCAGCACTTGCTGAAGTTCCTTGTAGGCGAGTTAGCAACTCAGGCCCGGTTAAAGGGTTCAAGAGCTGACTTCACAGGGCGGTTCAGCAGCAGGGAGATTAATAAGAAAATTAATGACTATGTTGAAGAGTTTGTTAAGTGCCGGGAGTGCGGCAAGCCTGACACTAAACTTGTGAAGCAGGACCGGTTAACTGTTATGACCTGCATGGCTTGCAGCAGCAAGAAACCAGTCAGGAGCCTTAAATGATTCACTTAAAGGTTATTAAATCAAAGGATTACCAGGTTAACATCTGCGACGAGGACTTGATTGGGAGGAAGATTAACAATACTACCATCAGCGAGTCATTCTATGGTGAGAGAACCAGCAGTGATAAAGCTCTGGCTGAGTTAAAGAAGGCGACACTTGTTAACGCGTTAGGGTCAGAAGCTGTAAAGCTGCTTAAGAAGGTTAAAGGCGACTTGAACACTATTAAAGTTAACGGCGTACCCCACGCCCAGTTCTTCTTAATTACTTAAGGTTTTTAAATAACCTCTTGGTTCATTTACTCATGACAGAGGATAAGAGCGCTCAGCAAAAGAAGGCGCCACTCCCCCGCACTGCTGAGGGAGAGATAATCAGGGTGCCTTTGCCAAAAAAGGATGAGTTAATGGGTGTTGTTGAGAAACTGCTGGGCAATGCTCGAATGTACGTCCGCTGCACTGACGGTAAGAAGAGACTGGGACGAGTGCCTGGCGGCAAGAGGCGGGCGTTGTATATCAGGGAAGGCAACTTAGTGATTGTTAAGCCGTGGGAGTACGAGGAGGACACTAAGTGCGACATAGTGTATAAGTACCGCAAAGTACAGGTTAAGTGGTTAAGGAAGAATGGTTACTTGGAGAAACTGGAAGAAGAATTTTAATAAAGCAAATAATTAATCCTAATCTAATGACTAGAGAGAAGTTCAAGGTTTATGAAGGAGTTTTTGACAGGATTACTTTCAAAGCTCTTTACAAATTATACCCAAAGTACTTTGACAGGCTTAAAGGACCAATCAGTACTGGCAAGGAAGCTGATGTCTACTTAGCTGAGAAGGACGAGCATTACGTGGCGCTGAAGATTTACCGGATACTTGCCCGGATGTACAAGGGCTTTGATGTTTATATTAAAGATGATCCCAGGTTCAAGTCAGTCAGGAAGAACCCCCGTCAGTTAATCTTTGCCTGGACTAAGAAGGAGTATAAAAATCTGACAAGAGCGGCTGAGGCAGGGGTCAGGGTTCCAGAAGCGTTTGGTTTTCATAAGAACATCTTGGTAATGGAGTTCATTGGCAGGGGTGGTGCTGCTTCACCACTAGCTAAGCACCAGCCGCCAGAGAAACCCTCCCAGTGGAGGGACTTGGTGTACTCGTGGATTAAGCGTATGTGGGAGGATAAGAAGATGGTTCACGGTGACTTGAGTGAGTGGAACATCCTTAATCACGATGAGGAGCCGGTATTCATTGATATTAGTCAAGCGGTTCTTAAACAACACCCGTTAAGCTTAAAACTTCTTAAACGTGATGTTAATAACATGACTAGATGGTTTCAGAAGCTAGGAGTTGCTGATGACTCGTTAAAAAAGTGGTTGGAAGGTGTTATCAAAAATGTTTGAGTACCAGTTATTAATCCCTAAGGAGCGAGTCGGAGCCTTGATAGGTGATAAAGGAAAGATGAAGCGGTTGATTGAGCGTAAAACCAGCACTAGCTTGCTAATCAAGCATGAGGAAGTCACTATCAAGGGTGATGACTCTTACAAAGCGTGGATTTGCAGCCAGGTTGTTAAGGCTGTTGGCAGGGGTTTTAATCCTAAGGAGGCTTTGAAACTGATAAAAGAGGGCTACGTTTTTGAGTTAATTAACATAATGGATTACGCTCGTAACCAGAAGGATAAGTTCAGGTTAAGGGGCAGGGTTATTGGCGAGAACGGTAAGACTAAGAGGGGCATAGAAGGGCATACTGGCTGCAAGATAAGCGTCTTTGGGAAAACCATTGGTATTATAGGACCAGCAACCATGGTAGGAGACGCGATTGAAGCCGTTAAAATGTTGTTAGAAGGGGCTCAAACCAATTCTGTGCATAATTTTCTTGAAAAGAAGGCTAAAATGAGAGTTAAAAAAGAATTAATCTAGAAAAAACAGTCCTAGACTTTGGAAAAGGATTTTTATGAGTATTTTTTTCAGGTAAAGTATTTAAAAGGGTTATGTTTCGCTTTAAATATGGTCACAGTTGCAGAGGACATAGCCAAAACCATTAAGCAGACAAGCGTTGCAGAATTCTTTGAACGTAACCGCCACTTACTTGGTTTTGACTCAAAGATTAAAGCTCTAATCACGTGCGTAAAGGAAACAGTTGATAACAGCCTGGATGCTTGTGAAGAAATGATTTACAAACATAAAAAAAAGAAAAAGGACTACTCTCTCCCTGAGATAATCGTCTCAGTTAAGGACTTAAAAGATGATAATTACTTAATCAAGGTTATTGACAACGGGCCAGGCATTGTTAAGAAACAAGTGCCGCAGGTATTCACCCGGTTATTATACGGCTCAAAATTCCATCAATTAAAGCAGGGCAGGGGGCAGCAGGGAATAGGTGTCAGCGCTGCAGTACTATACGCCCAGTTAAGCACTGGCAAAGCAGCACACGTTGTCAGCAAGATTAACAGCAATTCACCAGCGTATTACTATGACCTAAGGATTGATACTCTTAAAAACAGGCCTGAAATAGTTAGTGAAGGCAAGCTTGAAAAATTTGAGTTCGACCACGGAACAGAGGTAGTATTAGAGATTGAAGGCACCTACTTATCAAAAGGCGAGAAAAGTGTTTACGAGTACCTAAGGAGGACAAGCATTGTTAACCCTCATGTTAGGATTTCATTCATCACACCTGAAGGTAAGAAGATTACCTTCCCAAGAGTAACCGAGCAAGTGCCTAAAGAAACTAAAAGCATCAAGCCCCACCCATACGGCATTGACGTCGGCACAATGATTAAAATGGCTCAAGCAACCAAGTCAAGGACTTTCAAGTCATTCCTAATGAATGACTTCAGCCGGATGGGTGCTAAAACCGTCAACAACATTCTTAAGAAAGCTGAGATAAGCCCCCGGTACCGACCTGCAGAACTAACCCGCGAGCAGTACAGCAAGGTTGTTAAGATAATGCAGAAATCAAAAATAATGAACCCCCCAACTGACTGCCTTAGCCCTATTGGCGACGCCGCATTAAGAAAGAGCTTGAAAACAGACCTGGACGCTGAGTTCGTGACAACCGTGAGCCGCTCACCAAGTGTTTACAAAGGCAACCCATTCCTTGTTGAAGCAGCCATTGCCTACGGCGGCAGCATGCCGTCTGAAAAGAGCGTTGACCTAATACGATTCGCTAACAAGGTGCCGTTGCAATACAACGCCGGCGCGTGCGCGACCTCAGAGGTTGTTAAGAAGATTGACTGGCGTCGTTACGGCCTCAACCAGAGCGGGGGGTCAGGCGTTCCTGTGGGACCGGCAATGATACTAGTGCACATGGCGAGCACGTGGATTCCATTCACAAGCGAGAGCAAGTCAGCAATCGCTCATTACAAGCCAATCATGAAGGAAATGAAACTGGCTGTACAGGACTGCGCCCGAGACTTAAAGAAGTACTTACGGAGAAAGAACCGGGCTCGCAGGGAGAAAATGAAGGTTAACACCTTCATCAAGTACGGTAAGGAACTGGTTAACCCCTTAGCCTTAATCAGCGAGTATAAAAAAGAAAAAGTTAACAAGATTATCAACCATTCATTAAAAGAGCGTTATGGTGACTTAATCAATGGTGAGTAAGCGCAATAAAAAATTATTAGAGAACCTGGAGAACATTGGAAATAAGGTTATCAAGGATTTTGAGAAGAACAAGAACCCCACTATTAAAATCCCTTCCAGAACACTGTCAAACGTTTACTTTGATGAGAAGAAGGGGATGCTGGCACTGGGCGATAAGATGATTGACCGTAACTACTTCAACCTATCACAGGCTAAGAAGTTCATGCAGACGCTGCTAATCGCGAGTAAATTGAAAGAAGTGCTTCAGAAAGGGAACACTGTTGGTCTGCGCCAGTTATTCTATATGAGCAAGCACACGCTTGAAGGATTAGAAGAGAACACCTTTGATAACCAGGATGAGAGCGACCCGGTTGTTGAAGACATTGAAGGACTGCTTGACGCGCTTAGAGAAGAGCTTGGCATATTCGCTGCTACTAAAGGTAAAATGGCTGGTCCTTTAAAGATAAGGGATAAGGGAGACTTAATTAACACTAGCAAGCTGGGCAGCAGCGGCTACGGCATCCCCAGCATAGTGGAGGACCACGCCATCCAACTTGAGGACCATGACGCCAAGTTCATACTAGTCATTGAGAAAGAGCAGATGTGGAACCGATTAAACGAGGATAAGTTCTGGAAAAAACATAACTGCATCATCCTAACAGGCAAGGGACAACCAGCACGCGGTGACCGTCGTATGGTTAGGCGCTTGCATGAAGAACTGAAACTGCCTGTTTATGTCTTCACGGACATGGATATCTGGGGCTACTACATCTACAGCGTCTATAAACAGGGAAGCATTAACCTAGCTCACTTCAGCACTAAGGCAGCAGTACCTGACGCCAAGTTCCTCGGGTTCAAGACCAGCGACATCAAACGGTTTGACATACCAAAAGAGCACTGGATTAAGATGAACAAGGGGGACTTAAAGCGCATCAGGGAGATAAAGGACTACGACTGGTTCAAGAATGATAAGAAATGGCAGAAAGAGTTCAAAGCACTAGTGAAATTCGGACACAAGATAGAGCAGGACGCACTAGTAGCTAAGGGCATTGAGTTCACGAGCAAAGACTACCTGCCAGTCAAGATTAAAGAAAAAGACTGGATAGACTGAAAAACTCCAAAAGGTCTTCACCCCAAAATCGAGGCTGGGAGCGACTGAACCCCGTAAATAAAAAAGCATTTAAAGTGAATTCCAATTATTCTATTCATTGCCTCGATAGCTCAGTAGGTAGAGCACATGGCTGTTAACCATGTGGTCGCAGGTTCGAGTCCTGCTCGAGGCGCTCCTAGCTTTATTTAACACTAAAAACAACACTTAAAAACACAAAAGTCATCCTATAAAAACAAATGGTTAAGTGCCCGACCTGCGGAGGAGAAGCTACTTACGTGCAGCAATACAACCGTTACTACTGTTACAAATGCAAACAATACCTGCCGCAACAAGTTAAAGCACCGCAATCAACCAAGACTGGCCAGGCATTAAAACAGGCAAGCAAGGAGACAAAGATGCAGAATAACATCGGGGTTATTAACAGCTTGAAAAAAGGCACTAAATTATTATTCAAGAACCCGGCGTTCTTCGTGCTAGCAGCTATTCCACTAACAGCCCAGGTATTAGCCACCCTGTTACTGCAAGCAGGCATTGGCCAATTAATGCAGACAGTAACCAACACCTTAATGACAGCGGTTACGACAATGAACATAAACACAATAATATCAATACTAATGGGCCCGTTAATAATAACCATCATAACCTACGCGGTTATAGCTTTAGTACTAATGCCAATAGTCCACATAGGATTACTATTCGGTTCAAAGATGGCAATAACCCAAGGAGAAGTAAGCCTTGGACCAGTGCTAAAACAATCATTCAAGAAACTAGGCAGGTACTACCTGGGAATAATACTATTATTACTAATAAGCCTGATACCAATCGCTGGCATATTCATAACACTAATAATGAGCTTCCTGCTGCAAGTACTAGTAATAGAGGATAAAGGAATAGGCGAGTCAGTCAAGCACGCCTGGAAATTAGGAGTAAAGAACATAGGGAAACTACTAGTATTCGGCATCATAGGACTAGCCCTATTAATAGCTTCAGGACTGCTATTAAACCTGTTATCAGGGCTGGGAAACATCGGCTCAATAATCACGTCAGTAATAACCATATTAATACTATACCCATTATTCAGCTTATTCAACAACGTGTTATACCTGGAAGGCATTAACAAAGAATTCTGATAAAATCCTCAAGCCTCTTAAACTCAAAACTTAATTTATCAATGTCTTTACAGAAGAATTCGAACAGAATAAAAGTATTCTCATTAGCAAAGAAGCGCTTATCAGGGAAGCCCTCTGTCAACGAGTACAAGAACGGGTTGCAGTCAATCGCAAGGTCTGCGAAATAAGAAGGGTTCCTAACCAGTAATGACAAGTCATTATCAAAAGCCTCAGTAAAAGCATCTTCTAAAGAATGATTATACAAGGATAACTCACTAATAGAACTAGTTGCTGGTTTAAGGTCAAGACCCGCGCCGTAATCACGAACAGTTAATCCCTGACCAACCAGTAAAGCCCTAACATAACTAGTTGAAACAGGCACCTTATTAGTTGAATTAAGATTAATCAAAACAGAGTTCTTAAAATACTTTAAATAAGCATCCTCTTCTTGTGCATTAATCAACTTAGGGCCCTTAAGCTTACCAGCAAATTGGTTAACTGCTTCAAGAGGGTTCTCATTATAGATAACGTGAACGTTCATTAACAAGAATTAACAGTTGAAATACTATTAAAACCTTATGATTCATCAGCTTTAAGACTCTTACTTAATGCCCTGACAAAAAAGAAGATTACC
Source organism: archaeon (assembly GCA_014729335.1). Taxonomy (GTDB): domain Archaea; phylum Nanobdellota; class Nanobdellia; order WJKC01; family WJKC01; genus WJKC01. The sequence goes on from WJKC01000005.1 coordinate 22,199, forward strand.
AAAGAGATAATCACAAAGTCAATGAGCGAGGCTATGAAAGAGCCGAGCTTGATAGCAAAGGGCCCTAACTGCAGAACATAATCCCGCCAAGCGTCAATAGTAGTGAAACCTAATAAGGGATTAAACAACGGCATTATAACATCACTCACCAGTGAAGTGACTATGTCATCAACCGCCCTGCCAAGAACAAAAGCAACAGCCAAGCTCAGAACCTCATACTTCCTTAAGAAAGTCTTAAAATCATCCCAAAAACCCATTAAGAAACACTAAACAATCCGTTACTTTTTTAGTTTTCGCTTAAAAAATAACACAATATTATCAGAGTACAGCCAGCCAAGAAAAGAAAAAATAAGAACTGGGTAGCCAATAACTAAAAAGAAGATAATCAACAAGTAATCAACTGCTTCATTACTAAAAGATTCAACACCCACCACGTCGCTCATACGGAAAAGAACAGAGTCGCCCGTAACCAGTGACAAATCAGCTGATAAGTCAGCAAAAGGTATGAAGACCTCGCCGTCAGTGAAGGCGGAGATAATCACTGGGGATGAATTACCAGATGAGTTAACCAGTAACTCATGACTACTGGAGTCAGGGTTAGACACGTGAATCACCAAGCCAGAATTATTCAAATCAAAACTAACACTATTAATTGATAAGTTGCCATGAGTAACCTCATCATTAACAATAATAACAAAACTCTTTGTAAATAACTCATCAGCAACCAACCCACTAATACTCAACGGGTAAGCACCGCTGGAGATATTAGAAGGAAAAACATTCAACAAAGCACTAGCCCCAGCAGGAGGAACCACCACTTCCTCAGGAACAACAACCCACTCAGGAATACTTGACTGATTAAAAAAGACCGTGACAGGGGTTGAATAATCACTTGAGAAATTAATAGAAGAGGAAACACTAGTGCCGTTAGACTCAATTAATAACGGGAACTCAATTAATACGTCCCCGACGCTAAAAACAGGGGACTTAGACTGGTTAATAATGAATAACTCGCTCTTAACCAATCCCTCATAACGAGCAATCACTAAAGCGTAACCGGTTAACACCTCATTAAAAGAGAAACCCCCCTGAGGGCTGGAAGTAACAGACTCCACTAACTCGCCGTCAATATATAATTCCACACTAGTAGCAAGGGGTGTGCCGTCACTAAGACCAACACTGCCGCTAATTAACGAGTCATTAACACTTGACTCCAACACTAAGTCATTAACAACTAATACGCCGTCAACAAACCCCTGATTACCAGAGTCATCAGAAACCCTAATCGTGAAATCGTAATCACCAATAGTTAAATTAACATCAAGGAATAAGCGGTAAAGACCGCCCTCCTCAACAACCCTTAAGATACCACCAGGCAAGCCGGATAAACTAAACGAGGGTTTATCAACCACGTCATCAACACTAACAATTATAGAAGCATTCTCACCAGACAATAAAGAGGAGTCAACAACTTCAATCATTAATTCATCAGAAACAATAACTGAAGTGTTAAAATAACCAGTATTACCACTATCCTCAGCAGCCAGGTTAATCAACCACTCACCAGGCTCATTAAACAATAAGTCCTTGCAGAAAACACTGCCGCAAGGATTTAACTGAACATTAAAAGACTCAGACTCAGGGGGGGTGACAGTCGCGTTAATAACATTACCTGCAAAAAACTCATTATTAGCATAACCAGCACTAACCCTTAAAGAATGAGAACCCATCCTGATAAAACGATCACTTTCAAGCCTTAACACCAAATTAGTTGGCAGCACGTTAAAAAACTCGACATCACTAATAACATTAAATAAATCACTTGAATGATTAACCCATACGCGCCAAGAAGATAATAAAGCGTCAACTGGTAACTCAAAAGAGCCAGAGTAGCCACCGTTATCTTTATCCAAGTAAGCAGTGAAAGAATTAACCGAGTCATTAAGCATGAAGGGAATATTATCAATACCAGCCGAGCCATTAACAACTTCAACCCCTGCTCTAACACTAATAGTATCACCCCGGTTAAAAGAAGAATTATCAATTATCAAATCAAGAACCAAGAAGTTCTTCAGGTAAAGCAAGGCGTTGCTCTTATCAAGAATTGAGTTAGCAATCAAGTAAGCACTAGAGCCATTAACCCCTGATAAGTCAATAGAACTATTCCAGAAACCATTACTATCAGGCGGCACAGAACCGCAGAAGGTTTCAACACCAGCCGCAGGGTCATAAACTGACAGGGCAATATCACCCCCTTCATCAGTCACGCCGACAACATTAATAACCCCCCGGCTGATAATCGCTCCATTCTTAGGTGAAGAAATAATAACCTTAGAAAAAGCCGGGCTTAATAATAAGAATAATAAAACCAGAACTAGCCTGCGCATAGAACTAAACTAGGAAATCATTGTTTAAAAGGGTTTACGAAAAAGAGTACTTCTTCCTGATTGACTCATGAACAACCCACACGCAGCTCAGACCCTTAGGAAATACCACCCAGTCGCCTGGTCCAAAACTAACCTCTTGATTATCAGCCTTAACAGTTGCCCTGCCCTTAATGATATAACAAGTCTCCACCTCATCATAGTGCCATTCAAAAGTGCTGGGCTCACAGCTCCACTCAGGCCAGGACTCAACCTCCCTTACATCGGCCTCAGTAGCCTCTCTCACCTTTATTTTCATTAAGAAACCTAAAATAATCCTTGATTTAAAAGAATATGGGAATTCTTAAATATAACCCATAACTCAGTATTAGATAAGGATGGATGAATTATTATTAAGGATGATGGGCCCGTTACTAAGAGCCATATACTTAATCCCGTTCGCCAGTTTCTTCATAATTAATAAGAGGAAAAAAGAGTTTGTCTACGAAACCGCTTATGACTCAATACTAGTGGGGATAATCTTCGGCATACTGCACATATCATCATCATTCATAGTTGAAGGATTAATATTCACCGGGTCACTGCCAATAAACAACCCTAATGACTTATCAACCTACCAATTAATACCTAACGTATTCTTATTCATCTCATCAGGCTTGTTATTAATGGCATTGTACAAGGAGAGTAAGAAGATAATATCAAAATCAGACATAATCAACATCACAATATACATATTACTAATATCCAGTGTAACTGCTTTCACTAATGAGAACCTATTATTCAGGTTAAACATAATATTATACTTCGTAGCCATCTACTTCCTAATAAACACCCTGGTATTAACAGGTTTTTTCCTAGAGAAATACCAGCAAGACTATTACTTCGCAATCATAGGAGCAGTTATACTAACACTTGACCCGCTAATCTACCTGACAATGTATAATACTGTCTTCAACACCTTCCCGTCTCTTGACATGTTCTATTATTACAGGTACGCCCGCTACCTGGTAGGCTCAATAGCCATCAGCTTCTTATTAATCCCGCACCTAAGATTCGCGCTGAAGTTGAAAAAGAAGAAAATAGTTGGTTACAGTAAAGAGGATACACTGGTTGAGAACACTATTAAACGATTATTCAACGAGACTCAGAAAATCTACGGCAGAGCAACCGGCAAGATATTCAAGAAAAGCTGCAACTTATACAAAAAAGAATTTAATAAAAAGATAGAGTGTCATAAACCATTTGAGTTCGAGAACTTATCCTACAGGGAGCAGAAAGAGTACCTTAAACTAATACTAAACATTTATGAAGAACTGCTCAGTGATAAATTAACCACTGCCCTACTAAAATCAATAAAAGACAATAAAAATGATGGGTTAATAGCTGAATGCGCGCCAAAAAAGGACATCAAGGATATAATACTAAAAGTTTAATAACTATAATCAAGAGCCACTCTAAGAACCTCTCTAAGATTACCCCATATGCTATTAATATTACTCCTTCTTAGAACTCCTTTAACATTCATGTAAGTCCATCTTAAACCAGTCTGAGCTAAACTAACTGCTTTCTTCTTATTAAACAAGAAAAGAAAAGCAGCCATTAAGCACGCGCCCACTCCTGGAAGCGGCGCCTTAAATTTATCCCAGAAACCAATACTAGGATTTAAATCCTTAATCAAGTCCTCTCCATAAACAACTTTTCCTTCGCGCTTGATGTTGCTCCAGATAACCCCTTTAGGGATTAATAATTTAGAGAGCAACCGGCTGTCGCAGAAATTAAACCTCTTCTTACGCCAGCCCCCCTCATCAAATAAGAATATATTCTTCTTAAAACCAATCAGGTTAAGGAAACGAGCAATCCTTAACTCAAGCCAGGTGTCACCTTCAACTGACAAGTCATCCTCTAAATCGTTAAGCTCTTTAACAAGCTCTTTAGTCTTGTCCTTAACAACCACTATCAGGTCAACATCACTGTCACCATTATAGTCGCCACGAGCATAGCTGCCAAAAACCATTATTGAAACAAGATTCTTTTTACCAACAACTTTCTTAACCTGTTTTGATAAAGTCTTCAGATTAACCATTAAGAACGGATTAAGAGTCTTCCTTTAAAAAGTTTTACCTATCAAAAATATTTAAAAAAGAAAGTGATAATCTAAACCTATAATGTTAGGAGTATTCACTGACACATCGTCAAGAGTAGGCGGGGCTGAGCAGAGCATAAGGAACTGGTTTAAAGGGGAGCGGGTTAAGATTTTCTCCTCAAACCTTGAGAAGTTAATGAATATTAAATCAACATCTTATGACAATGAGATAAAATATAACTTTAACTGGTTTAACTGGCCGTTAACACTAAGAAACCTTAGAAAAAGGATAAAACAACACGAGATTAACAAGGCGTTAATCAACCTGACAATCGGGCCAATAGGTATTGGCGGCTCATTATTTGTTAAGAAAAGAATAGTTAACTTTCACACTGATATAGAGTTTATAGAAAAAGCAATACCCAGGGTTTTCAGAGGAATAATTAGGCGTTCACTAAAAATAATCTGCCAGAAAGCCACTGAGTTAATAACTCCCTCAAAGCGGACTAGGGAGTTCTTAATTAACAATAACTGGCATGATAAAGTCACGGTTGTCAGCCCGGGCGTTGACATGAAGTTATTCAAAAAGGATGTTAAGAAAAGAAAACTAACCAGGCAGCGACTAGGAGTAAAAGATGATGAGTTCTTAATGATTGACGTATCCAGGTTAACCCTTGATAAAAACCTCCCTGAACTAATCAAGACTGCTAACAAACTTGTTAATAAAAAAGTTAAGTTATTACTAGTTGGCGAAGGCAAGGAGGAGAAGATGCTAAAGGAGATAGCTGGCAGCAACGTTATATTTCAAGGATTCGTGCCCCATGAAGAGCTTGTTAATTATTATAACGCTGCTGACTTAATGACCCACCCGAGCAGTACAGAGTCTCTGGGGCTAAGCATGGCTGAGGCAATGGCCTGCAAGGTCCCTGTTATCAGCAATAAGTCAAAAGGGGCGATGGACTTAGTTAAAGGGGCAGGGGTTATCTATAAGGACTTAGAAAAAGAGGTGCTGAGGTTACTGGACGATGATAAAGAGCGCAAGAGGATTGGCAGGAAGTGCCACTCAAGGATTAAAAAAGAACACGACTTAGAGAAAGCAAAGGCTAAGATAAAGAAGGTGATTAATAACTTATGATTAAATTACTTAAAAAATTTAAGAAATACAACAGGGATAAGGTTAGTTTAAAGGATTTCTACGAGATTGAGGCAACGCTTCCAGGATTCATTAAGAACTTCAGCCTGTACTTTGGCAGGGACAAATTAAAGAAGATACTATCACTGGTTAAGCTGAAAAAGGATTCATTAATACTTGACCTCGGGTGCGGCACTGGCTACCTTACCCGGATGCTGCGGGAGAAGAATTACAAGGTTATTGGAATAGACATCTCAGAGAAGAGGATTAAAGAAGCTGGCAAGGATTTCCTAGTGGGTGACGCTTCAAAACCGCCTTTCAAGGATAAGGTTTTTGACTGCGTCATTGCCTCAGACGTTATTGAACACCTGCCAGATGATTTAAATAATATCATTAAAAGGTTAAAAAAACTAGTTAAGAAAAAGGGGAAGATGATAATATCAGTGCCCTATGGGATAGGGAATAATGACAAAGGACACATACATAGACTAAGCATCCCTGAATGGGAATCCCTGTTCAAGAATAACAACCTAGAGATTAAAGCCAAGAAAGCAGCTAATTACTCATTATTCAACATTAAGTTACCAATAAAAATGAATCACGTGTACTTATTAAAATGACATCACTACTTTACAAGTCGCCGAGACTCTACCACGCAATAATAAAATTAATCTATGGCAAGGATTTCAACAATCGTTATAAAGAAATAGCTAAGATAATCGGGAAGAACAAAAAAGTCCTTGACTTAGGGTGCGGTACTGGCGAGCTAAAAAAACACCTGGACGAGTCATGCACTTACGAGGGGTGGGACTTAAACCAGAAGTTCATCAAAGCAGGCAAAGAGAAAGGATTAAATGTTAAGCTAAAGAACATTTTCAACTTCAAAAAATACCCTGAGAGCGACGTCATAGTAATATCTGACTTATTGCACCACGTGATACCAAGGCACATGGAGTTAATAAGAAAAGCTAAGAAAAACACGAAGAAATTAGTGATAATGGAGCCGTTCGTCACAATCAACCGTGATTCAAGGATTATGAGGTGGCTGTCAAAGCTATGGGACAGCACCCTGGGGGATAATGACGGGATAAACAGTTTTGAACAAAGGTCCAAGTGGTTCAGGACCAAAGAAGAAGTCCACGAGTTCTTCAAGAGCTTAAACCCTGAATTAATCAAGGAAGTGGGCCCGGAATACCTAGTTGTATTATAAAATAATAAAAGAAATGCTTAAAAGATGATTCATACTTTGAAACTCTTATTGAGCCTGGCAGCGTAAAGCAAAAGGCTCATGAAATGAGCCTGTAGCTCAGCTTGGTTAGAGCGCTGGTCTTATATGACCGTGTTCCAATCTAGGGAAACCAGAGGTCCCGAGTTCAAATCTCGGCAGGCTCATAAAGAAAGGATTGAGCTTGCTGATTTAACACTTTAGTGTTATTATCGGCAGGCTTAATTTATTTAATTATTAGTGTAAAGTCATGAAAATCTCAGAGCACAACAAGGAATTATATGAAAGAGAATTCTATAACTACAAAACCTATCACAAGGTTCATGGAGATAAAATAAAGAAGATGATAAGGCTGGTTAGCAGCAGTCCAAAAAAGATTCTTGATATTGGCTGCGGTGACGGCTGGACTGGCAAGTTACTGAAGGATGAGTATAAAGCAGAGGTTCACGGGGTTGACATTGCAGAGAAAGCACTAAAGAGTGCTAAGAAGAAAGGACTTAAAACCAAGAAGTTCGACCTAGCTAAGAGCAAATGGCCCTACAAGGATGACTACTTTGACCTAATAATCGCCGGCGACATCATTGAACACGTTTATGACACAGAGAACTTCGTAAAGGAGTGCCACAGGATACTCAAGAAAGGAGGGGAGTTGATAATCTCCACCCCTAATATTAACTCCTACCAGAACAGGTTCCTGGTATTAATAGGGAAAATGCCTTTATGGATTGACTACGCCCCAAACCTAAAATCATACAAACACTATAAAACAACTGGCCACGTCAGGGTTTTTAACAAGAAAACACTAACAAGACTATTGGAAACATACGGTTTCAAAGTTGATAAACTAACAGGGGCGGGGTTAGTAGGCGACGCTGAACTAATGAACCTTCCTAAAACAGTAGTAAAGATTGGTAACAAGATTGAAAAATTCTTATCACACTTCACCAGCATTGCCTCATTATTAATAATTAAGGTGGTTAAGTGAATAAGTACTTAGAACTAATGAGGCCGAGGCACTTAGTGGGCTGCGCTCTTATATTCTTAATGGGGGCTGCCTTGTTCTGGCGCGTTAACAACTACCTTAACAGCAACTTAATACTAGGCTTAATCGCTTTCTTACTAACTTACTCATCAGTATACATCTATAATAATTTAATGGATATAGAGTATGATAAGAAGCACTATGTTAAATGGAAGAAGGAGAGACCGCTGCCTAAAGGATTGATTAGTGAGTCAACTGCCAAGCGAGTGATTATAACTAACCTAGTTATTGGTTTAACTATTAGTTTCTTCATTAACTACGCCACGTTCATGGTTAATCTCGGGTTATTCACACTTAACTTTATTTACTCAGCCTTCAGGTTGAAAAATAATCCGAAGATAGGTAACATATTTATAATCAGCTCCCAGTTCCTGAAAATACTAAACGGGTGGGTGGTTAACTCAGCCAGCATTAACGGGCTGCCATTAACCATTCCATTACTATACGCCTGCATTTACGGGTTACTAATATCAATCTACAAAAAAAAGTTCTTCAAGAGCAGAGGTCAGAAAAGAAAGTACATGCTAGTACTAGGATTAATCACTCTGTCACTAATACCCGCCTCCATGATTATATACCCAACCACGACGGGGTTTATAAACAAAGTAATAATCCTATTAGTGATTGGAGCAGTCCCATTAAAAGTTTTCAGCAAGGATGTTAACAAATACTTCAATAAGGGTTTAAAAGTTAACTTAATTGTTAACTCAATAGTATTCTAAGCATTGTTATATAAAGAAATGCTTAAAAAGGGAAGTAAGTTTTTATTCCAATAATTGCTCCTGTAGTCTAGCCTGGTCAAGGACACTGGCCTTTCAAGCCAGTAACCCGGGTTCAAATCCCGGCAGGAGCAGCTTACATTCACTTCACTGGTTGCGACTGACGGTTCAAAAATCAATAGATTTTTGTTACCGGCAGGAGCAGACCCTCTTTCTTTTAGAAAAAGAAAAAGTCTTCTAAGCCAAAAAGAAAACCACTACGCTCGAAATATACACCCAAACTGCAAAATGACGACTCTACACGCAGTGTAGTTGTCAGCAGGAGTAAAGCGAGCCAGTGGCATTAAGTTTTTAAAGCAGCCTATTAATTAAGAGATTAATGAGTAATAGTATAAAAAAGGATTTCACAATAGTTGTTGGTTTAATAATCACTCTGCCACTGCCTTTTATTGGTTTCATGTTATGGGTTTACTCAGAGTTACTAAGCGGTTTATGGTTCTACTTATTTCTTCCATTAATGCTAATGACCTGCTTCTTCACTTACCTGGTGTCAATTATTGGCTTATCAATCTTTTACTATAAACTGCAGGAGCCGTTAAAGGAGGGTGTTTTCAGCACTGACTCTAAGGAGATGAAGTCATGGATAGCTTCACAATTAGTGCTAAACATCATAGCTTTCTTCCGCAACCTGAGGATACCGCCGCCAGCCATAAGAAGGCTTTACTGCAACACTTTCAGAACCCGCTTTGGCAACATATTAGTGCACGCAGGGTTTGTGGAGCACTCGTTAGTTGATGTAGGTGATAACGTTGTCATAGGCAACAACTCAGAAATATGGGGTCACATGATAAAAGGGGATGAGATAATCATCAAAAAAGTCAGGATAGGTAACAACGTGACTATCGGCGCTAAGTCCCTAGTGATGCCTGGAGTAGAGATTGGCAACGGGACAATAGTTGGGGCGTGCTCACTAGTGCCAAAAAACAAGAAACTAGAACCAAACTCTCTATACCTTGGTATTCCTGTAAGGAAAGTTAAGGATTTATAACCCTAATGTTTAAAAAGGAGGCGTAACTTTGTTCTCAATATGCGATTAGAATACCTGGGTGGGAACCCCTAAAAAGAAGCACAGCAGCAGGAAGTGGAAAAAGAAACACTCCTGTCGCCACAGCACTAAAAAGAACAGAATGAAGAAACGTAAGAGAAAGCGCAAGCTCAAAAAAGGATAAAAGATAAAACTTACTTATGAAAATTGACTTCCACGTTCATACTGGTTACTCAATATGCTCTAATATGAAACCAGCAGAGGCGGTCAGAGCAGCTGAGCAGGCGGGCCTAGACGCTATTGCATTAATCAATCATGACCTTAAACCAGTCAAGTTCAAAGGCAGCAAGAAAGTAAAGGTTATTCATGGGGTTGAGGTAACAACTAAGGAGGGACACCTGCTAGTAATTAACACAAACAAGTCGTTCCCTAAAAAGACACCAGCCCAGGAAGTGATTAATAATGTTGAAAAAGACGCCCTGGTGATAATACCACACCCCTTTGACTTATTCAGAAAGGGTTTAAGTAAAAAATTAAAGAGCCTAACCAGCTACCACGCGGTTGAGGTTAACGGCCGGTGCCTGCTGCCATCATTCAATGATAAAGCAAGAGCCTTTGCCAAGGAAAAAGGCAAGCCATTAACTGGCGGCAGCGACGCCCACTTCACAGGCGAGGTGGGTAATGCTTACACAATAGTTAACGCGAGAAGCATTAAAGGAGCAATCAAGAAAGTAAAACAAGGCAAGACCAAGGTGTTCATCAGGGAAAGACCAGTCACTAATAGGTTAAAATACTTCTTCAAAAGCATTGGCTTAGAAGCAGCAAGTTTTTTAAGGCAATCATAACTTTCTAAATTAAACGTAGGGATGACGGAGTCTGGTCAAACGTGCTGGGTTAAGGACCCAGTGGCTTAGTGCCTACGGGGGTTCGAATCCCTCTCCCTACAATAATTAAGGAGAGGTTCAGAAATGCCTGATTTCTGTTAATCTCTCCCTACATTAACTAAAATCTTTAGAGCCTGGATTAAATAACTCCAACAGAGCGGAACAGGAAGAAAAATACTATGCCAATAATAATAAAGCCAATAACCCCTATAATAACTGCTAGTTTCTTGTTCTCAAGAACGGACTTCTTAGCAGGCGGCTTTTGTTGAGCCTGAGCTGGCTGCTGGAACTCCCTAGCTTGGCTCTGCGCCCGCTCCTCAGGCAACTGCTCAAGAGTCTTGAATGACCGGTGGCTTGGTTGCTGCTGCTCCATAAAGATATAAGTAATAAAAACACGTATTAAAACTTAATGCAATCATTAAAGGATTTCAAAAAAGACAATGAAAAAAACATGCTAAGACTATTGTTAATAAAATGGTTATGTGATGATAATAAATGGGCAGCTAATTACATGCACGTGCTGAGCAACTTAATAGGCAGTGACTTCACAACAAAGGACCTGCCGTTCAAAAGCAGCCGCTCATACGAACTAGCTAAAGAATGGACTGGTAAAGGATTAATCAGGGTTATTGACTACACAAGCAAGGCAAGGAAATACGCTTTCAACACCACCCTGTTCGCCAAGTCAATAGAGAACAAAGAAGTAAGCAGGGAAGTAAAAGATGATTTGTTAAACAAACTAGATGAATTACTGCTTCCAGACTAAGTAAGATATTGCTAACAATGATGCGAGAGTAACTAACCATCCTAAGATAAAATAAGAAGTATCAAAGTACAAATCAAACTCCTCTAACCCGTCCAAGCCGCTGACCATTATAAACCAGTCATCCTGGCTAACATGTAATTCCTGACCATTACTAAAAGCCCTCCACCAAGGGTGATAATTAAGCCTCAAGGTCACGTTATTAACAGACTCTCTCAGGATAACCTTCAGGCTAACAGGGTTAATAATTCTTAAGAAGTAAGGGACTGGTTCAACCCTTGACGAGACAGCCTTGAAGTCAATGTCAATACCGCGGTATTTAAAGGTCATGGAGTCACTGGCTTCCTTACTTAAGTAAACCCATTTACTAACCCCTGACCGGTTAAGAAATTCAAAGAATAATTCTTCACCCTCAAAAGTAGGCACCTCTCTTAACAGGGTGGTATGGCCAATATTATTAACAGTCTTAGCACCAGTTAAGTAGACAAGGCTGTTCTTAAACACTAACCGTTCATCAAACATTACAACATCAGAGGACTTGATAAAGGAAACATCATTAAATTGAACACACCAAGTGCGCGGGTAATTCAAGGAGTTAGGGATAAACAAGGTTAAAGGGATGATGCTGATAACAACCGCGATAAAAACAAGCAGGTAATCCTTAGTGAACTTATTAAAAAATAACCTTTTCTTTGAGAAAAAGTAGATGAAAAAACCGGCAAGCACTAATACTGAAAAAACCGGCAGGAACGCCTCATTAGGAAGAAAGTTAAGGATAAATATTAATAATGGCACTTCAAACCCATACTTAACCCTTGCAAAAACAAAAGCTGAGAAAAGAAACAATGACATCTGAAAAAAGAAAGTAACCCTGTCAAAAGGAACGTTAACATCCAACAAGCTTATGGTTGAACATAGAAAGGTAACAATCACTAAAGAAATAATTAATGACAAGAACAACCACTTGCCCTTAAAAGACTTGCTTTTACGAGCATAAAATAACGCAATAATAAACGTAGTTAAGAAGTAAGGCCCATAATAATAATCACTAGCAGCTGTTAAGTCAATACTTTGAATCTCAGGAATCATTAATGAGAATAAAAAAGTGTTAAGCATTTTCTCAGAATTAAAAACAAGTGCTGAACCACTCCCGGGCAGCAATATTGACTGGAAAAATAAAGGCACGTAATAAAAAGAAGTAATTAAAGCACTAAGCAAGAAAAACAGCCAGAGCCTAGACTTCTTTTTAATAAACAAGTAAAAAGTTACAAAAACAAAAAGTATTATTAACATGAAAAAATGAGTTGCCATTGTCAACGCAGAGAAAATAATAAACAATGAAAGATTAAGCTTATCAATCTTCTTATCAAAAACGCACTTCTGAAGATAGATTATTGTCAGGAAAAACAATGGTACGGCTGCAATAGTATGATAACTGCCATGGACAGTGAATTGCTGGTTCATAAAACCGGATGCAATAAATAAACAACTAAAAAGGAACGAGCCGATAAGGCTGCCTTTATTACGCCTTAGAATAATAAACAAGAAGAAGCCTGCCAAAGCGTATAATAGATTATACATTGTGAAAAAAGCAGTCCTCGCGTCAAGAAATAAACGTAGGACCAGTGGTAAAAGAAAAGGCACAGGCGAGTAAGAGAACTGGTAATAACCAAGTGAGAAATAATTAAAAGTAACCGGAAATATAGTACCGTGATTAATCAATTGTTCCTGAAATCCCAGTGAGTTAATGAAGTGGTTCTCCAAGTCACCATGAGTTGTCAAGGTGCAGTCAGGCTGGAACCATTTATGAGTGATAAAAAAACTGAAAATCAGGAGAGAAACAAGCACCAGAACAAGAGTTAATTTTGAATCTTTCATTAAAAGAAGATAAAATACTTATTCTTAAATAATTAATTAGTATTGAATTAGACCATGAAACACGTCATTTTAGACACAGACATTGGAGGAGACCCAGACGACGTATTCACCTTGTTATTTGCATTAGGAAGAAAAGACATAAAGATTGATTTAATAATCACAAATGATGAACACCAACACCACCGATTCCTTTTTGCTAAAAAACTTCTAAAACTGCTAGAAGAGGATATCCCGGTTGTGTCAGGAATTGACTTGGGAAATGACTTAGTCTGCGTTGTCTGCAACCTAGTTAAAAAAAGAGGGGAAGTAAAGACTGATTTTGTACAGGAAATAAAAAGTGTTGTTGAAAAAAATAACAAAACTTACTACGTATGCGTTGGCGCGCAGTCAAACCTGTCAGAATTCCTTAACAAACACCCTGAACTATCAGATAAAATAACTGTTGTGATAATGGGAGGCAGCTTCTCAATCATAAAATTCCCAGAACACAACATAAGACTAGATGCCAAAGCCGCCCAGAAAGTGCTGAAACACAATGTTAAGAAAAAATACGTGCCATTAAACCAAACTCTTAATCATA